>DASUIJ010000256.1:0-11629 GCA_036279815.1 Phenylobacterium sp.
AGAGCCGGTACTACGCCGACGCCTTCAAGCCACACGAGATGGCGACATTCGCCTGGAACCGGCTGGACGCGCTGCCCGGCCTGCTCGGCGGCCTGCTCAGCGACGAGCCCATCATGGCCGCCATGGCGAGGGCGGGCGCCAGGAAGGCCCAGTCGGAGCATACCTGGGCCCAACGCGCGGCGCGGCTGGTCAAGGTGGTCAAGCAGGCGCGCTGAGCGCCTCATATTCGGCCGGCGTGCCGCAGAAGATCACGTCGGCGGAGTCGATCAGGCTGTAGCCGATCCGGGCGCCCTTCCCGATCAGGTGATTGTAGAGCGGAGCCACATAGAGCTCCGGGGCCTGGGGCGCGCGGCGTTCGGCGGCCAGGGCCGCACGGAAATCGCCCGCCCTGGCGAAATGGTAGAGGCCCGTGCAGCAGAGGTCGGAAATCGGCTTCTTCTCGGCGGTCTCCAGGGCCAGGGGCTCCTCGCCCTGCGCGGGCCGGACATAGGACCAGTTGGCGCCTTCGCCCCGGAATACCTCCAGCCAACCGTCCAGGGACCCGAACCAGGAACCGGGAAACTCGAAACCCGGGCGGAAGGTGTCGATATTGAAGATGGTCAGGGGTGCGTCGTGCTCGACCTCGGCGGCGCCCAGCTCCACCGTCTCGGCCTGGCCGGCGGTCGGCCCGTCCAGGGTCACGACCCTGGCGTCGGCGATCCCCAGGCGCTCGCATTCGAACCGTACGAAGGCCGCCGCGTCCGGATCCGGACCCACGATGAACAGGAAGGGTGACTGCTGGAAATAGCTCGCGAAACTCCCGACGGCGTGGGCGAAGACGCTCTCCCCGCCCAGCAGAAGTCTGTATTTCGCGACGGTGTGGCCGGCGTCGTAGAAGCGTTGCGAGCGGCCGGCCATGGGTATGACGATCATGCCGCGTCGAGCCTCCGGAACAGGCGCAGCGCATTGGCGACGAAGGCCTGCTGCCGCTCGGGACAGTCGGCGTGCAGGGGCAGCATGGAGAGGAAGAGCCCCGCGCTCACCGCCTGGACCGCATCGGACCGGCCGCCGACCCCATCGACGCTAAGGTCCGCGAGCGCCGCCTCCAGCCAGGGCTGGCAGGCGATCGGCTCGAATTCGAGGCCGTAGCTCCCGCCGCTTTGCGTCACCCGGCAACGGCCGGCGACGATCTGGTCGTAGCGACCGATGATGGAGTGGGCGAGCTTGGCCAGGTCGTAGCGCAGGTCGCCAAAGATGGTCGGCTTCTCACCCACCAGGCCTCGGGGATCGATCGCCTTGATGCGGCGCACCCGGGAATCGTAGAGCAGGTTCGAGAAGCAGAGATCCCCGTGCATCAGGCTCTCGGGCCGGCCGGAGTCCAGGCCATAGGCGGGAACCAGCCTCTGGGCGATCTCCGCCAGCGACGGACAGGGCGCCCCGTCCAGCGAAAGGGGCGCGTGAATATCGAAGCCGGTCGCCCGCGCATAGTCCTCCAGCCGGACCGCCGTCTTGTCGGCCGCCAGCGCCTTCAGCGCCGCGTCGCCGGAGCCTGGCCCCTTCTCCGCCGCGCAGGCGCGCAGGAAGCTCTCGCAGGAGGCCAGGATGCGCAGCCAGGGTTTGCGCCCGACCGCGCCGTGCACGAACAGCTCCGACAGGACCGGCAGGAACTCGTACTCGGTCTCGTAGAAGACCCTGCCCTTGTCCGAACCGAAGCCCAGCAGGCGGCCGCAATAGACCTGCACCGAGGGCGGCGCCTCCTGCAGCCAGTGGGTTTCGGCCCAGATCTTGGCGCTGTCGGCGCTGGACTTGCGCGCGGTCAGCCCGTCGATGCGGACAGTGTTGAAGGCCCGCGCCGTGGTCACGGCCAGCCTGGACTGGAAAAAGGTCTGCAGGTGGCCGAAGTCCAGCCAGCCCTCCGCGGGCGCCTGCCGCACGGGGTGGCCGGAAAGGTAGTGGTTCACCGCGCCGACGAAGTCGCCGCGCATGCGGGTCAGCGAGCGCAGCAGGTCCAGGCCGGAGGCAAAGGCGAAATAGCCGGCCGCCACCGGCCAGCCCTCGTGACCGTCTTCCCCGGCCGGCGTGTCGACCAGGGCGCGGATACGTCCCTGGCTGTCGATATCCATCTCCGCCCAGGCGTATTCGTTGGTCCGCGCGCCGCCGACGACCACGTCGGCCTGGTCCAGCGGCGGGTCGGAGATCAGGGTGTCGCCGTGCAGGATGTGGACCGGGACGTCGCCGGCGCCGATGGAGTTGAGCGCGTAGACCAGCGCCTCGCCCAGCCTCAGCCCCTCGGGGATGGGGATCACCTCGACGTTCAGCGCCGCCAGCCGCTCGCGGTCGTAGGGTGACAGCGCGTGGGTCTCGGGCAGGACCAGATGCTGCCGTTCGGCCGAACCGAGGGCGGCAAGCTGCAGTTCGTAGAGCTTTTGCGTCCCCACCGGCAGCAGGGCCGGCGGCAGGGGGCCGAACTCAGCGGCCAGCTCCTGGCCGACCACCGCGCCGGACATGATCAGGCGGACGGTCATGGCTCCCTGGCCAGGCGCGCGCGGATCTCCTCATAGCCCAGGGTCACGAACTCCGAGGGCCGCACCGCCTTGTCGTCCACATAGAAGCCGTCGGTCCCGCACCAGGGCTTGCCCACATGCACCTCGTCGAAAGGGATCTCGTGGCGCGCCAGCCAGTCGAGGATCACCGGCAGGGTCAGGGCGTTGATCTTGCCGATATTGCCCTCGTGGGTGCGCATGTTGCGCGAGCTGGCGATCACGATCGTGAAGCCCTGCGCCCTGTAGGCCCGTATCTTGGCGACGAGAGCGATGTTCGGCTCGCGCTCCGCATAGGGCCGCGACGGATCGTCGAGGGCGATGGTGCCGTCGAGATCGAAGACGAGGCGCTTCATGGGTGCGGGTCCGGCGAGCGTGAACCCGGAATCCTTAGAGCGATTCCTGGGGGCGCCGGGCCTGCGACCGGATCACGCCTGCTTCAGCACGAACAGGCAGAGCGCGCCCACCACCGCGGTCAGCAGGCCGATGCCCACGCCGTCCAGCAGGCTGGGCCGGCCTTCGATGTCCGGCGCGGCCGTGGCCTTCATCTCCCGCGCTGCCAGGAACAGGGGGAAGGTGACGCTGATCGCCACCATCAGACCCAGCACCACATAGGCCCAGACGAACCGCATGCGGCGGCGGCGGCCCTCGAACACCATCCAGAGCGAGGCGGCGTAGAGCATCAGCAGGATGTCGAAGGCGATCGAGCGGGCGGCGGGATTGATCGCTGCGTCGGTCAGGAAGAGTGGGAAGGCGGCCAGCGGGCCGGCGGCGCTGGGCCCGAAATAGGCGAGGTTCTGGCTCCAGGTGAGCAGGAGCGCCACCAGCGCGGTCACGACGTAGACGGCGCTCAGACGACGGTTTTGCATGAACGCCCCTCCCCGAGGCAGCTACCCCGGGGAATGTGCGCCGCCTTGGCGATTCTGGATATGCGCCGCGGCGGGGCCGCCGACGTGACGCCTCACCGCGGCAGCTTGCTCGTTCCCATCAGATAGGCGTCCACCGCCTGGGCGCACTGGCGGCCCTCGCGGATCGCCCAGACCACCAGGGACTGGCCGCGCCGCATGTCGCCGCAGGCGAAGATCTTAGGCGTGGAGGTCTTGTAGTCGGTGACCGGCGCCTTCACCGCGCCGCGGGCGTCGAACTCCACGCCGGCCTGCTCGGTCAGGGCGTTATGGCGCGGACTGACGAAGCCCATGGCCAGAAGCACCAGGTCGGCCTTGAGACGGAACCCGCTGCCGGGGACCTCCTGCATGGTCATCCGGCCGTCCGGACCGGCCGCCCATTCCAGCCGCACGCATTCCAGCTGCTCGATCCGGCCGTTGGCGCCGATGGCCCGCTTGGTGCCGATGGCGAACTCGCGCTCGCAGCCTTCTTCGTGACTGGACGAAGTCCGCAGCTTCAGCGGCCAGTCGGGCCAGGTCATGGCCTTGTTCTCGTGGGCCGGCGGCTCCGGCATGATCTCCAGCTGCGTGACCGAGGCCGCGCCGTGGCGGTTGGAGGTGCCGATGCAGTCGCTGCCGGTGTCGCCGCCGCCGATCACCACCACGTGCTTGCCGGTGGCCGAGATCGCCCCTTGCGGCGCCGCGCGCAGTTCGTCGTCGCCGGCGTTGCGCTTGTTCTGCTGGGTGAGGAAATCCATGGCGAAATGGATGCCGGAGAGCTCACGGCCCTCGATTTCCAGGTCGCGGGGCAGCTCCGCGCCGCCCGCCATCACCAGGACGTCGTAATCGTCCAGCAGGCGCTGGACGGAGACCGTGACCCCGACCTCGAAATTGGTGCGGAAGATCACGCCTTCGGCTTCCATCTGGGCGACCCGGCGGTCGATCAGATGCTTCTCCATCTTGAAGTCGGGAATGCCGTACCGGAGCAGGCCGCCCACCCGGTCCGACTTCTCGAACACCGTCGGCGCATGGCCTGCCCGGGCCAGCTGCTGGGCGCAGGCCAGGCCGGCCGGACCCGAGCCCACCACCGCCACCCGCTTGCCGGTGCCGCGCGGCGAGGCCTCGGGCGTGATCCAGCCTTCTTCCCAGCCGCGATCGACGATCTGGCACTCGATGGTCTTGATGGTCACCGGGGTGTCGACGATGTTCAGCGTGCAGGCCGCCTCGCAGGGCGCGGGACAGACGCGGCCGGTGAATTCCGGGAAGTTGTTGGTGGACTGGAGATTCTCCAGCGCCGTCTTCCACTGCTCGCGATAGACGAGGTTGTTGAAATCCGGGATCTGGTTGTTCACCGGACAGCCCTGGTGGCAGAACGGGATGCCGCAGTCCATGCAGCGCGCGGCCTGCTGGACGAGATCGCCGGTCCCCAGCGGGCGCACGAACTCCTTCCAGGTCCGCAGCCGGTCCTGGGGCGACTCGTAGCCGCGATCCCGCCGCTCGATCTCGAGGAAGCCTGTGGGTTTGCCCATCGGAAAGCTCCTTATTCGGCCGCGACGGCGGCGGCCGTCCGGCGGGCTGCGGCCATGTCGGTGAGCGCGCGGCGGTAGTCCTTGGGCATCACCTTCCAGAACTGGCCGACGCAGGCGTCCCAGTCGTCGAGGATGGACTGGGCGCGCTTCGACCCGGTGTGCATCTGGTGGCGCTCGATCATGATCTTCAGCCGCTCGGCGTCGAAGCCCAGCATGTCGCCCATGCCGGCGTTGTCGACCGAGACGGACTTCTGGCTGGGGCGGCCCGGCTCGTCGGACGCCGCCGACTGGGGCGTGACCCGCTCCAGGTCGACCATGGCGGTGTTGCACAGCGGCTCGAAGCGGTTCTTCGGATCGAACACATAGGCCACTCCGCCGGACATGCCGGCGGCGAAGTTGCGGCCGGTGTCGCCCAGGACCACGACCACCCCGCCGGTCATGTATTCGCAGCCGTGGTCGCCCAGGCCTTCCACCACCGTGACGGCGCCGGAATTGCGAACGGCGAAGCGCTCGCCCGCCACGCCCTCGAAATAGGCCTCCCCGGCGATGGCGCCGTAGAGCACCGTGTTGCCGACGATGATGTTCTCGGTGGGGTCCCGGTCGGCCTGCGGCGGCTGCCGGACGACCACGCGCCCCCCGGACAGGCCCTTGCCCACATAGTCGTTGCCGTCGCCGATCAGCTCCAGGCTGACGCCGCGCGCGGCGAAGGCCCCGAAGCTCTGGCCCGCCTGGCCGGTGAAGCTGAGCGAGATGGTGTCCTCGGGCAGGCCGGCATGGCCGTGGGCCTTGGCCACCTCGCCCGACAGCATGGCGCCGACCGTGCGGTTGATGTTCTTGATGGCGTAGGCCGCGCGGACCGGACCCTTGCCCTCGATGGCGGAGCGGGCGTCGGCGATGAGCCTGTTGTCCAGCGCCTTGTCCAGCCCATGGTCCTGGCGGTCCAGGTTCGACAGGCCCTTCGCGCCCTGGGCGGGCGCCGCGTAGAGGATCTTCGACAGGTCCACGCCGCCGGCCTTCCAGTGGTCGATCGCCGGGCGGGTGTCGAGCCGGTCGACCCGGCCGATCATCTCGGCCACCGTCCGGAAGCCCAGGGACGCCATGATCTCGCGCAGCTCCTCGGCGACGAAGAAGAAGTAGTTGATCACGTGCTCGGGCTGGCCGGTGAAGCGCGCGCGCAGCACCGGGTCCTGGGTCGCCACCCCCACCGGGCAGGTGTTGAGGTGGCACTTGCGCATCATGATGCAGCCCGACGCGATCAGCGGCGCGGTGGCGAAGCCGAACTCGTCGGCGCCCAGCAGGGCGGCGACGGCCACGTCACGGCCGGTGCGAAGGCCGCCGTCGGCCTGGACGGCGATGCGGGTGCGCAGGCCGTTGAGCAGCAGGGTCTGCTGGGTCTCGGCCAGGCCGATCTCCCAGGGCGAACCCGCGTGGGTCAGCGAGGTCAGGGGCGAGGCGCCGGTGCCGCCCTCGAAGCCCGAGATCGTCACGTGGTCGGCGCGCGCCTTGGCGACGCCGGCCGCGACCGTGCCGACCCCGACTTCGGAGACCAGCTTCACCGAGATGCGGGCGACCGGATTGACGTTCTTGAGGTCGTGGATGAGCTGGGCCAGGTCCTCGATCGAATAGATGTCGTGGTGCGGCGGCGGGCTGATCAGGCCCACGCCGGGTGTCGAGTGGCGGACGCGGGCGATGTTGGCGTCGACCTTGTGGCCGGGAAGCTGGCCGCCCTCGCCGGGCTTGGCGCCCTGGGCCATCTTGATCTGGATGTCGTCGGCGTTGACCAGGTACTCGGCGGTGACGCCGAACCGGCCCGAGGCCACCTGCTTGATCGCCGAGCGCATGGAATCGCCGTTCGGCATCCGCACGAAGCGGTCGGCCTCCTCGCCGCCCTCCCCGGTGTTGGACTTGCCGCCGATGCGGTTCATGGCGATGGCGAGGTTGGTGTGCGCCTCGCGGCTGATCGAGCCGAAGCTCATCGCCCCGGTGGCGAAGCGCTTGACGATCTCCGACGCCGGCTCGACCTCGTCGAGGCTGAGCGGGGTCTCGGCGGTCTTGAAGCGCATCAGGCCGCGGATCGTCAGCAGGCGTTCCGACTGTTCGTTAATTCCCGCCGCGAAGGCTTTGTATTCGTTCGGCAGATTGCCGCGCACCGCGTGCTGCAGACGACCGACCGTCTCGGGGGTCCAGGCGTGCTCCTCCCCGCGCAGGCGGAAGGCGTAGGTCCCGCCCACGTCCAGCATGTGGGCGTAGATGGGGCTGTCGCCGTAGGCGTCGCGGTGACGGCGAACCGCCTCCTCGGCGATCTGCGGCAGGCCGGCGCCTTCGATGGTGGTGGCGGTGCCGGTGAAGAACTGCTCGATCAGCTCCGACGACAGGCCGACGGCGTCGAAGATCTGGGCGCCGCAATAGGACTGGTAGGTGGAGATGCCCATCTTGGACATCACCTTCAGAACGCCCTTGCCGACCGCCTTGATGTAGTTCTTGCGAACATCGTAGGCCGACTGCGCCAGGCCGTTGCGGACCCGCAGGTCCTCGAGGGTCTCGAAGGCCAGGTAGGGGTTCACGGCCTCGGCGCCATAGCCCGCCAGCACGCAGAAATGGTGCACTTCGCGCGCTTCGCCGGTCTCGATCACCAGGCCGGTCTGCATGCGCAGGCCCTGGCGGATCAGATGGTGGTGCACAGCCGCAGTGGCCAGCGCCGCCGGGATCGGGATGCGGTCGGGCGAGGTCTCCCGATCCGACAGGATCAGGATGTTCATGTCGGCCAGCACCTGGTCGGTGGCCTGGCGGCACAGGCGGTCGAGCGCCCATTCGAGGCCCGCCGCGCCCTCCTCCGCCGCCCAGGTGGCGTCGAGGGTGGCGGTGCGGAAGGCGCCGTCCACCAGTTCGTGGATCGAACGGATCTTGGCCAGGTCCTCGTTGGTGAGGATCGGCTGGGCGACTTCCAGGCGCTTGTGGCTGCCGGCCTGACGGCCCAGCAGGTTCGGCCGCGGCCCGATCATCGAGACCAGGCTCATCACCAGCTCCTCGCGGATCGGGTCGATCGGCGGATTGGTGACCTGGGCGAAGTTCTGCTTGAAGTACTCGTAAAGCAGCTTGGAGCGCTTGGAGAGCACGGCGATCGGGATGTCGGCGCCCATGGAGCCGATGGGGTCGTCCCCGGTCACGGCCATGGGTTCCAGGAAGAACTGCAGGTCCTCCTGGGTGTAGCCGAAGGCCTGCTGGCGATCGAGAAGGGTCGCCGGGTCGTTGGACGGCGCGGCCTCGTGCGGCGCCACCTCGCCCAGGTCCTCCAGCTTGAACTGGGTCTGGGCCAGCCATTCGGCGTAGGGCTCGGCTTCGGAGAGCGTGCGCTTGATCTCCTCGTCCTCGATGATGCGGCCCTGCTCCATGTCGATCAGCAGCATCTTGCCGGGCTGCAGCCGCCACTTGCGGACGATGCGCTCTTCCGGAACCTGCAGGACGCCGACCTCAGAGGCCATGATCACATGGTCCTGGTCGGTGACGATGAAGCGGGCGGGGCGCAGGCCGTTGCGGTCCAGGGTCGCGCCGATCTGCCGGCCGTCGGTGAAGGCCACCGCGGCGGGGCCGTCCCATGGCTCCATCAGGGCCGCGTGATATTCGTAGAAAGCCTTGCGCTTGGCGTCCATCAGCGGATTGCCGGCCCAGGCCTCCGGGATCAGCATCATCACCGCCTGGGCCAGGGGGATGCCGCCGGCCAGCAGCAGTTCCAGCGCATTGTCCAGGCAGGCGGTGTCCGACTGGCCGTGCGGGATCAGCGGCCACATCTTGTTGAGGTCCGGCCCCAGGAGATCGCTCTCCAGGGTGCGCCGGCGCGCGTTCATCCAGTTCACATTGCCGCGGACGGTGTTGATCTCGCCGTTGTGGGCGATGAACCGGTAGGGGTGGGCGAGCTTCCAGGACGGGAAGGTGTTGGTCGAGAACCGCTGGTGAACCAGGGCCAGGGCCGACTGCGTCAGCTCGTTCTTCAGGTCGGTGTAGAAGGTGCCCACCTGACCCGCGAGCAACAGGCCCTTGTAGACCACCGTGCGCGTCGAGAAGGACGGCAGGTAGAGCTGGGTCAGGCCCGGCAGGTTCTTCTTGGCGGCCAGTTCGGCCAGAGGGTTCTGGAGCTGCTTCCGGATGGTCAGCAGCTTCCGCTCGAAATGGTCCTGGTCCTTGATGTTGGGACCCATGCCGACGATGGCCTGGCGGATCACCGGCATCTGGGCCAGCACCGCCTCGCCGAGGCCGGTGGTGTCGATCGGCACGTCGCGCCAGGCGATGAACTGCTGGCCTTCGACCTTGAGGAAGTGCTCGAACTGCTGAACGGCCACCACGCGGGCGCCGGCGTCCTGCGGCAGGAAGCACATGGCCACGGCGTATTCGCCGGCCGGCGGCAGGTCGACGTCCGCGCCCTTGGCCCAGTCGCGCAGCAGGCCGTCGGGGATCTGAATCAGAATCCCGGCTCCGTCGCCCACCAGCGGATCGGCGCCCACGGCGCCGCGGTGGTCGAGGTTGATCAGGATCTCCAGACCACAGGACACGACCTCATGAGATTTGCGGCCTTTGATATTGGCCACAAACCCCACCCCGCACGCGTCATGTTCGTTGCGCGGGTCGTACAGACCTTGCTTGTCCGGAGCGCTCATTCGCGTTCCCCACTCCACCATCATCCAGACGCGCTTCAACGCGGCCGCGAGGACCGTGAAGGCGCGTTCGTGCGGCCATTACCGGCAAGATCGACCCTTGTCGATGGGAGCGAAGCTTCAGTTTTGAAAAGTTTTTCTAAGTTGCGACGTCCAGCAGCGTTTTGTCGGCCCTGCGCACATCGTCGCAGCCGGTGAGGATCATCGCCGTGGCCAGCTCGGACTTCAGGGTTCCCAGCATCCGCGAGACCATGGCTTCGCCGCCCGCGCCCAGCGCATAGGCCCAGGGCCGGCCCACGAAGCAGGCCCTGGCCCCCAGCGCCAGCGCCTTCAGCACGTCCAGGCCGGAGCGCACGCCGCCATCCAGGAACACCTCCAGGTCGCCCCCGACCGCGTCGGCGATCCTGGGCAGGGCGGCGATCGAGGATTTCACCCCGTCGAGCTGGCGCCCGCCGTGGTTGGAGACGATCAGCCCCTGGGCGCCGGCCTTGACCGTGTCGCGGGCGTCGTCGGGATCGAGCACCCCCTTGATGACGATCGGGCCGTCCCAGACCTCGCGCACGAAATCCAGGTCCTTCCAGGTGACCGAACGGTCGAAATTGCGGGCGATCCATCCCAGGAAGTCGTTCACCCGGCGCCCGCCGGGAATGGCGTCCTGGACATTGCCCAGGGTGTGCGGCCGGCCGCCCATATAGAGATCCCACACCCAGGCCGGGTGGGTGGCGCCCTGCCAGGCCGTGTTGAGCGCGCCGGAGATCCCGGTCGAACCCGAGAAGCCCGAGCGCTGGTCGCGATAGCGCGAGCCCGGCAGCGGCAGGTCGACCGTGAAGACCAGCACCGGACAGCCGGCCGCCTTGGCCCGGGCCAGCAGTTCGCGCATGTAGCCCCGGTCCTTCAGCATGTAGAGCTGGAACCAGGGCGGGGTCCCGGTCGCGGCCACTTCCTCCACCGAGCAGACGCCCACCGTTGACAGGCAGAACGGCAGGCCGGCGGCGGCGGCGGCGCGGGCGGCCTGGGCCTCTCCCCGGCGCGCGTACATCCCGGCCATGCCCACCGGCGACAGCCCCAGCGGCATGGCCATGGTCTGACCCAGGGTCTGCACGGTCATGTCGAGCTTGGTCATGTCGCGCATGACCCGCTGCCGCAGGGCGATGGCCTCGAGGTCGGCCACGTTTCGTCCCAGCGTCACCTCGGCGTAGGAGCCGCCGTCTATGTATTCGAAGAACATCGGCGGCAGGCGTCGGCGCGCCAGCTCGCGATAGTCGGACACCGAGGCCGGTTTCATGCGCGCCCTTCCATTTCCACCCGTCTTTCCTTGGTAGGGGCGCGGCCCCTCGGCGTCCAGCGCGGCGGTTGACTTTTGTTCATGTTATGTTCTGCTCTGCTCGTCATGCAGCCCAGCCTCGCCTTTCCCTCAGCCCTGTCCTCCGTCCGCGACCGCCTGCGCGCGGTGTTCGGCGCCCTGGACCAGACGCCCGAGCGCCGGATGGACCCGGTGTCCCAGCTGATCAAGGCGGTGATCGGATCGCGAACCTTTGACGAGGTCGCCTGGGGCGCCTTTTTCCGTCTGCAACGGGCCTATCCCGACTGGCGCGACCTGGGCCGGGCGACGGCGGACGACATCGAGCCGATCATCGATCCGGTCGCCTTCGCCGACCAGAAGGCGCGCCAGCTGCCCATCCTGATCCGGCTGATCATCCTGCGGCGCGGCGAACTGGACCTGGAATTCCTGGCCGACCGGCCGGTGGACGAGGCGATGTCCTGGCTGATGCAGTTGAACGGCGTCGGCGTGAGGGCCGCTGCGGCGACCCTGAACTTCAGCCGATTGAACCGCCGCGCCATGGTGGTCGATCCCCATGTGCATCGGCTTGCGCGCCGGCTGGGGCTGGTCGGCCGCGCCGGGGACGAGACCGGCGCCTATCACGCCCTCATGGCCCAGGCGCCGGCGGACTGGCAGGCCCGGGATCTCTTCGAGTTCCACTGGCTCCTGAAACCCTACGGCCAGTCGATCTGCACCCACTTCGAGCCGGTGTGCGGGCTCTGCGCCC
>DASUIJ010000257.1:0-2031 GCA_036279815.1 Phenylobacterium sp.
GCCGGGCTCGGCCAGGGCGAGCTCCAGCTTCAGACGGGTGAGCGGCGTGCGCAGGTCGTGGCTGACCGAAGCGAGCAGGGCGGTGCGCTGATCGATGTGGCGCTGGATGCGGGACTTCATCGCCAGGAAGGCGTGGGCCGCCTGGCGCACTTCGCGCGCGCCGCTGGGCTTGAAGGCCGGGGCGTCGATGCCGCGGCCGAAGGCGTCGGCGGCCGAGGCCAGCCGCTCGATGGTGCGGGTCTGGTTGCGAATAAACAGGATGGCGATGGCGGTCAGCAGCACCGTGGCCATGGCCATCCACAGCACGAAGATGTGGCCCTGGGTGGCGAAGGCGCGGTCGCGGGGGGCCAGAATGCGGATCACGCCCTGGTCGACCTTCACGCGGATGTCGACATAGGCCGGGTAGCGGGTGGTGTCGAACCAGAACGGGGCGTCCAGGCGCTGGGACAGGGCGCGTTCGATAGCGCGGTCGACCACGGCGAAAGCATTGGTGCGCCGCCCCTGCGGCAACTCGCGGCCGGGCTGCAGGGCGATCGACAGGTTGAGCGAGGTCTCGGCTCGCTGGGCGATCCGCTCCATGGTCGCTGGGCGCGGGTCGTCCTGATAGCTTTCGACCGCCCAGGCGACCTCGCCGGCCAGGCCGTCCGAGAGGCGGCTGGTGACGGTCTGCCAGTGGGCGTCGAAGAAGATCCAGGTGACGGCGATCTGCATCAGCGCCACCGGCAGGATGATGATCAGCAGCGAGCGGCCGAACAGCGAGGTCGGCAGGCTGCGCTTGATTATCCGCTGGACGACCCGCGGTTCGAGGCGGCGGGGGAGTTTCATCGCCCGCACCTGTTTTCATCCCGGCTGAAGCGAAGCGGAAAGTCGGGACTCATTCGCGCCCAAGTGCGGGGCGTCGGGCGAGGCGTTGGAAACATCCTGCGCAATCTGGTGTTCATGGGCCCCGGTCTTCGACCTGCGACCGAAACCGGGATGACAGCAAGATAGGGGGCGGCGCCAGCCATCAGTCCGGCGCCAGCAGGTAGCCGACCCCGCGGACGGTCTGCAGGTAGCGCGGGGTCTTGGGATCGCTTTCGATCTTGCGACGCAGGCGGGTGACCTGGACGTCGACGGCGCGGCCGGACGGGTCGACGGTCTCGCGGGCCAGCTCCAGCCGGTCGACCGGTTCGTGCGGGCTGCGGGCCAGGCGCTTGAGCAGGGCCACCTCGGCCTCGGTCAGGCGGATCGGGGCGCCGTCGCGGCTGAGCTCGCCGCGCTCCAGGTCGAAGCTGCAGGTCCCCAGCGATATGGCGCCGCCGGCCGCGCCGCCCGGCCGCGCGTCGGTGCGGCGCAGGATGGCCTCGATGCGCAGCAGCAGCTCCTCGGGTTCGAACGGCTTGGGCAGGTAATCGTCGGCGCCCAGGCGCAGGCCCTCGATGCGGTCCTCGGCCAGGCCGCGGGCCGTGAGCATCAGCACCGGGGTTCGGCCGGCCGCGCCCTTGCGCTCGCGCAGCCACCGGGTCAGCGAGAAGCCGTCCTCGCCCGGCATCATCACGTCGAATACGGCCAGGTCGAAATCGATGGTCTCGATCAGCTTGCGGGCGGCCGCCCCGCCGGGCGCGGCGGTGACCCGGAAGCCGTGGCGGGCGAGGTACTGCTTCAGCAGTTCGCGGATCCGGTCGTCGTCGTCCACCACCAGCAGGTGACGCTCAGGGGTGTCCGTCGCGGCCATCAGGCGCCTCCGCTCTTCATCCGCCCGCCAGCCAGCGCCGACAGGATGCGCCTGGCGCCGGCCACGCCGTCCAGGCCGCCCACCCGATAGGACCGGGCGATGAGCGTACGCAAGCGTTCCGACACGGCTTCCTCGAAGGCGGCGCCGGCGGCGGTGAGGCTGGCGGCGCGGCGGCGGCCGTCCAGATCGCCCGCGACTTTTTCGACCAGGCCCTTGGCTTCGAGGTCGGCCAGAATCCGGCTGGCGGCCTGCTGGGAAAGTCTGGTAAGATGGGCCAGTTCCTGCACGCCGACTCCCGGCCGGCGCTTGAGCAGAAA
>DASUIJ010000258.1:0-7702 GCA_036279815.1 Phenylobacterium sp.
TGGTCGCCGTGGGGGACCCTCAAGCACAAGAAGTCCGACGCCGAATCCACGGGCCTGGCCAAGGACTTCAAGCCGATCGTCTATCCGAAGCCGGACGGCGAACTCAGCTTCGACAAGCTGTCCTCGGTGTTCCTGTCCTCGACCAACCACGACGAGAATCAGCCGGCCCACCTGAAGCTGAAGGACCCGACGGTTCCCATCGCCATCAACCTGCCGAGGTACGGCGAGCCCGCGCGGCTGTTCTGTCCGGCGGGGGTCTACGAGGTGCTCTACGACGAGCAGGGGCAGAACCCGAAGTTCCAGATCAACTTCCAGAACTGCGTCCACTGCAAGACCTGCGACATCAAGGATCCGTCGCAGAACATCAACTGGACGACCCCCCAGGGCGGCGACGGACCCAACTATCCGAACATGTGACCGGTCCTCGCCCTTGCGGCGGCGGCAAAAAGCGTGAGATTCACGGGCATGAACGCTTCACGCCTCGCCGTGCTTCTCGCTTCCGCCGCCCTGCTGGGCGCCTGCTCCTCCGATGCGCTGGGACCCAAGACCCTGGCCGCCGAGGACATGACCACTTCGCCCTATGGCCTGTTCCTGGCCGGACAGGGCGCGCTGAACGACGGGCGCGGGGCCGAGGCGGCGGCCTATTTCGAACAGGCGCGGATCGACGGCGACGACGGCGAGGGGATGGTGGCCGAGCGCGCCTTCACCGCCGCCCTGCTGGCCGGGGACATCACGCGGGCCGCGGCGCTGGCGCCCAAGGGCGACGGCGCGTCCGAGCCTGGAAAGCGCCTGGGCGATCTGGTCCAGGCGGTCGAGGCCATCGCCACCGACAAGCCGAAGCTGGCCCTGCCGCTGCTGGCGGCCGACGCGACGCCGTTCCCGCACAAGTCGATGGCTGCGCTGCTGTCGCCCTGGGTCGCGGCCATGGCCGGGGACGTGGACGGCTCCCTGATCCGCCCGCAGGTGCGCGGCGACAAGGTGGTCGATTATTTCGGCCTGCTGGGCCAAGCCTATCTCTACGAACGGGCCAAGCGCTTCGACGAGGCCGAGACCGACTTCAAGGTCCTGACCGGCTCGGAAACGCCCGGCGACATGGTGGTCCTGGCCTATGGCGGATTTCTGGAGCGCCGTGGCCGCAAGGTCGACGCCCTGGCCCTCTACGCCAAGGGCCTGGCCGCCGAGCCGCGCAACTCCGCCCTTCAGGCCGCCCGGGCCCGGGCCTCGTCCGGCAAGGACGCGCCGCCGCCGATGCCAGGCCTGAAGCAGGGCGCCGCCCAGTCGATCATGGCCCCCGCGGCGACCATGCTGGCCGCCAAGCAGGACCAGCTGGGCCTGGCCTATCTTCGCCTGGCGCTGCGGCTGGACCCGAACCTCAACGGCGCATGGCTGATGGTCGGCGACCTGATGCAGGGGGCCGGCGACTCCGACGGCGCGCGCCTGGCCTACGGCCATCCACGGCCGGGCGCTCCGGAATATGCGGCGGCGCGGGCCAAGCTGGCCTGGAGCTATCAGGCCGCGAAGGACCCGGAGACGGCCCTGAAGCTCGCCCGCGAGGCGGCCGCCACCGGCGACGCCGACGCCAAGGTGACCCTGGCCGACCTGCTGCGGGTGAACGAGAAGTTCGCGGAGTCGGCCGAGGTGCTGTCCACCGTGATCGGCGCGAACCCGGACTGGCGGCTGCTCTATGCGCGGGGCATCGCCTATGACCGGTCCGGACGCTGGGCGGACGGCGAACGCGACCTGCAGGCGGCGCTGAAGCTCAAGCCCGACGACAGCGAGCTGCTGAATTATCTGGGCTATTCCTGGATCGACCGGGGCGAGCACCTGGCCGAGGCCCTGGCCATGGTCCAGAAGGCCGTGGGCGAGAACCCGCGCTCGGGGGCCATGGTCGACAGCCTGGGCTGGGCCTATTACCGGCTGGGCGACTACAAGAAGGCGGTCGAGACGCTGGAAAACGCCATCGAGCTCGAGGCTGGCGACCCCGACATCAACAACCACCTGGGCGACGCCTATTGGCGCGTCGGTCGGCGCGACGAGGCGGAGTTCCAGTGGCGCCGCGTGCTGACCCTCGAACCCGACCCGAAGATGAAGGCCGAGGTGGAGCAGAAGCTGACATCCGGCCTGGGCGCCAACGGACCGGTCCCGCCGGCCCGGATCGCCGGTCAGTAGTCCCGTCATGGCGCGCGAGGCCTTCGCCGCGGCCAAGATCAACCTGTTCCTGCATGTCGGAGCGCCCGGCGCCGACGGCTATCACCCGCTCTGCAGCCTGATGGCCTTCGCCGACCTCGGCGACCGGCTGGAGGCTCACGCGGCCGAGGCCCTGGGACTGCAGGTGCGCGGCCCCTTCGCCGGCCAGCTGGCGGGGGAGGGCGACAATCTGGTCCTGCGGGCCGCGCGGGCCCTGCTGGCCCACACGCGCCGTCCCCAGGCCCCCGTGGGCCTGATGCTGGAGAAGCGGCTGCCGGTGGCGGCCGGCCTCGGCGGCGGCTCCAGCGACGCGGGCGCGGCCCTGCGCCTCTTGCGCGAGGCCTGGGCCCCCGGTCTTTCCGACGCCGACCTGGAAGCCGTGGCCGCGGGCCTGGGTGCGGACGGCGCGGCCTGCCTCTGGGGCCGGCCCGTGCTCACCGAGGGGCGCGGCGAGCGGCTGAGTCCCTCGCCGAACCTGCCGCCGATCGACGCGGTGCTGGTCAATCCGCGGGTGTCGGTGTCGACCGCCGACGTCTATCGCGCCTTCGACGCCGCCGGCCGGTTCGGCGATGTCGAGCCGCCGCCCATGCCCGAGGCCTTCGAGAGCGTCGAGGAACTGGCCGGCTGGCTCCGGACCACCCGCAATGACCTGCAGTCCGCGGCCGCGGGCCTGGCGCCGGAAATCGGCGATGTCCTGGCCACCCTGGTGGATGAGCCCGAGGCCCTGATCTCGCGGATGTCGGGCTCCGGCGCCACCTGCTTCGCCCTATGCTCGGGCGACCTGGAGGCCGAAGGCCTGGCCGAACGCCTTGAAGCCATGCGCCCGGGCTGGTGGGTCAAGCGCTGCCGCCTGGGGGGACCCTGGGACCTGGCCTGAGACCATCCCGGTTCGAACCCCGCGCAAGCGGCCAACCGAGCGTCCGCTAAGGGTGGTCAGCGGACCTAAAGTGCGAGCACGGTCGAGTACTGGCGGTAATGAATTGCGGCACGTTCGGGGTCGAAAGGAGTACGGCAGCCGAGCACCGCCATCGAAAGCGCCTGAAGGTGAGTGTGCCAGCCCGCCGCCACGTCCAGAACGTGACGCTTGGGCAAATCGGTTTGTGAGAGGATCACGCGCGAAGACGCCGGCGTCGCGGCTGAGAGCGCTATTTCGACCTCCGATTCAGGATGGTCCGGGTGAGGCCACGTCCATCTGAACAGGTCTGGAGCGCGAACCTCCAATACCTCACCTTCGACGTTGCACTGTCCGCTCAACCGAAATCGCCCTCCGGCCCGAAGCTCAACCTCCGCATCAGAAAGCCAACATCCAAGCAGTTCAGGGGCTGTAATCGCCCTCCAGACGTTGCCCTGAGAATGGGGGAGATCGCGTTCGAAAATTAACGTGTAGCGTCCGTCAGACGAGGGAGAAATCCTGCCCAATTCAGCTTCTGCCATGCTCCGTCTCCGCCAAGTCAGCGTGGTCGATCATACGACCATGGGGCTGCCGATCCACTTGCTGGCAATGTCCGTTATGGGGCGATAACGGACACAACGAGATGACCCCCGTCGAGCCTCACCCAGCCCGCCTGGCGCCTAGTCGTCGAAACCGACGAACACGGTCGCCTCGGCCACGGCCTTGCGCTCGGACACCACGGCGTTGGCCGGGAAGCTTTCGTCGGGCCATCCCAGCGCGATGCTTTTCATGATGACCTGATCGTCGGCGATTCCGGCGTGCTCGCGCACCACCGGCGACTGCATGATGCCCTGGCTGTTGATCACCGCGCCGAGCCCGCGAGACCAGGCGGCGTTGACCAGGGCGGTCGTCACGGCGCCGCAATCGAAGGGCGTGTCGTCGCTGCCGTCCAGCACGCGGTCATAGGTGACGATCACGCAGACCGGCGCGTCGAACTGCCGGAAGCCGCGCAGCACCCAGTCCTGGCGCTTCTCCTTGTCGTCCCGCGCGATCCCCATCGCGCCGAACAATTGCTTGGCGACGCCGACCTGCCGGTCGCGGTGCTGACCCGCGAAGGCCTGTCCCTGGCGGAATTCGCGCGATTGCGGAACGCCCGCCACCATCCGCTCGGTGTTGCCGGCCCGGATCCGGTCCAGCGGCTCGCCTGTGATGATGTAGAAATTCCAGGGCTGGGTGTTCATCGACGACGGCGCCCGCATCGCCAGGCCGATGATTTCCTCGATCAGCGCCCTGGGCACGGGATCGGGCTTGTAGCCGCGGATGCTTCGGCGACCGAGGATAACGTCGTCAAACTGCATGAAGGACCTCTGGGATGGCTTGGCGGTTTCGAACGGCGGAGACTGTCAATCTGAGCCCAGAGTTCACAACTCGCCGATGCGATTTAGCGGCATCGAGCGACCAAGTCGACCAACCCGTTGCGCCAATGTCGACCGCCGCCGGATGCGATCCGATACAGGCCGCCAGGCCTCAGCCCAAAACGAAAGCGGGGGCCCCGAAGGACCCCCGCTCGTACGCCCCCGGATAGGAGACCGGACTATTCGTGCAGGGCTTCGCCGTGCAGGGACATGTCCAGGCCTTCCACTTCCCCCTCCTCGGAGACCCGCAGGCCGGTGGTGAACTTGACGATGTAGAGGATCACCAGGGTGGCGACCGCCGTCCAGGCCGCCGTCACCAGCACGCCCTTGGCCTGGGTGACGATGCTGTGCCCGGCGCCCAGCGAGTTGATCGCCGGGTCGGCCAGCAGGCCGGTGAGCAGGGCGCCGGCGATGCCGCCGATGCCGTGCACCCCGAAGGCGTCCAGGCTGTCGTCATACTTGAACATGCGCTTGATCCAGACCGCGCCGGCGTAGCAGACGACGCCCGCCACCAGGCCGATGATCAGCGCGCCCTGCGGGTTGACGAAGCCGGCGGCGGGCGTGATCGCCACCAGACCGGCGACGGCGCCCGAGGCCAGGCCCAGCATGCCGGGCTTCTTGCGCTCGACCCACTCGACGATCATCCAGGCCAGCGCCGCGGCGGCCGTGGCCACCTGGGTGTTCAGCATGGCGGCGGCGGCGATGGCGTCGGCGGCCCATTCCGAGCCGGCGTTGAAGCCGAACCAGCCCACCCACAGAAGGCTCGCGCCGATCATGGTGTAGACGAGGTTGGACGGGGCCATGTTCTCGGTCCCGTAGCCTTTACGCGGACCCATGACGAGGGCGCACATCAGGCCGGCGACGCCCGCATTGATGTGGACCACGGTGCCGCCCGCGAAGTCGAGGACGCCCCACTTTGACAGGAAGCCGCCGCCCCACACCCAGTGGCAGATCGGCGCGTAGACGAAGATCGACCACAGCACCATGAACAGCAGCATGCCCGAGAACTTCATGCGCTCGGCGAAGGCGCCGGCGATGAGGGCCGGGGTGATGATCGCGAAGGTCATCTGGTAGACGATCCAGAGCATCTCCGGCAGGCCCTTGGCCGCCGAGAACGCCGTCTCGGTGGTGACGCCCGCGAGGAAGAAGGCTTTGAAGCTGCCGATATAGGCGTTCAATCCCTCGTTCTCGTTGACCCCGAAAGCCAGGCTGTAGGTGCAGACCATCCAGACGATGGTGACCACGCAGGTCACCGCGAAGGACTGCGCCACCGTCGCGATGATGTTCTTGCGGCGGACCATGCCGCCGTAGAACAGGGCCAGGCCTGGAATGGTCATCAGCAGGACCAGGGCCGTGGAGGTCAGGATCCAGGCGGCGCCGGAGCCGTCGAGCTCGAGCTTGACCTGGTGCGGCAGGAGGTTGGAGGGCGCGGCTTCGGCGGCCGGCGCGGCTTCAGCCGCCGGCGCGGCTTCAGCCGCCGGCGCTGCGGCCGGTTCGGCGGCGGGAGCCGCTTCCGGCGCCGCGGCGGGCGCTGCGGCCGCGGCCGGGGCGGCGTCCTGGGCGAAGGCCGGGGCCGCGAGCGGCGCCCCGGCGATGAGGGCTGCGAGCATGAGCCCGGCCAGCCTGTTCAGTCCGAATGGTTTCATGTGTCTATCCCCTTGTGCCGATGAGTTCGCGCGCACGGTCACAGCGCCGCGGCGCCGGACTCTCCGGTCCGGATGCGAACAGCGTCCTCGACGTTGAGGACGAAGATCTTCCCGTCGCCGATCTTGCCGGTGGCGGCGGCGGCCTTGATGGCCTCCACGACCTTGCCGGCGGCGGAGTCCTCGATGACGGCCTCCAGTTTCACCTTGGGGACGAAGTTCACCTGGTACTCAGCGCCCCGGTAGATTTCGGTCTGCCCCTTTTGACGGCCGTAGCCTTTGACTTCCGAGACCGTCAGGCCCTCGACGCCGGCGGCCACGAGCGCTTCGCGCACGTCGTCCAGCTTGAAGGGTTTGACGATCGCCATGATCAGTTTCATCCGCTCGCTCCCGCACGGCCCGAATATCCCCGACCGCGCCCGTGTGGTTTTCCCGTCCGCCCAGGAACTCAGCCCCTCGACGGCAAGGCGACGCTATCGAGGTGAGGCGGGTGCGCGGCCTTGTGGTAACCGCTCGTCAATAAAAGCCGGCGAGGCGCCCGGTTTTTGAGCAGACAACCCAAGGTGTGCTGCCGGAATGTGCAGAATGGGCGTCGAGAGGACGGTTTGCGGGAGGATTGGGAGCCTGATCGCCTCCGGTCCGTTGAGTTCACGAAGCCGTGATCTGAGCAACCTGTGGCATCGCCACGCGTAGTCAGCGGGACGAACGGCTCATAAGACGAGCCGCCCTTCCGGGGCGTTTTCGAAAAACCAACCCCGCATGAGGATCTGATGATCTCCACACGCCTTCTGACCGCCGCCGCCGCCGCCGCCATCCTGATCGCCGGCGCCGCCCAGGCCCAGACGCCCGCACCCGCACCCGCACCCGCACCCGCACCCGCACCCGCACCGGCGCCCGCAGCGGCTCCGGCCCTGGCCGCCCCGGTCGTCGCCGCCGGTGACGTGGTCGACACCATGAAGGCCTCGGGCCAGTTCACCATCCTGTTGAAGGCCACCGACGCCACCAACCTGACCGCGTTCCTGAAGGCGCGGAAGGACGTGACCCTGTTCGCCCCCACCGACGCGGCGTTCAACGCGCTGCCGCCTGGGGTCCTGACCCGCTGGATGTCGAACATCGGCCGGGCGGATCTGCAGAAGATGCTGGTCTACCACATGGTCAATGCCCGGGTGCCGACCTCCGAATTCAAGGGCGCCGAACGCTCGGCCCCGACCATGGCGGGCCTGCCGGTGGAGCTGAACGGCGGCGACAAGCTGATGGTCAATGACGCCGACATCATCCAGCCGGACGTGATCGCCACCAACGGCGTCATCCACGTGATCGACAAGGTGCTGTCGCCGGCCACCGCGCCGTCGGCCGCCGCCAGCGGCGCGCAGGCTTCCGCCACCACGACGCCGGCGGCCGACAAGCCGAAATAGGTTTGAAGAATTGAGTCGGGCGGCCTGACGGCCGGCCGAGGGGGCAATTGGAACGAGGAGTGACGACGATGACGTTCAGACACCTTGCTATGGCCGCCTCGGCTTTGACGCTGCTGGCCGGAGCCGCCCAAGCCCAGACGCCGGCGCCGC
>DASUIJ010000259.1:0-4852 GCA_036279815.1 Phenylobacterium sp.
GCGTTCCACGAGCTGGCGGCCAACGCCATCAGGTTCGGCGCGTTTTCCACGCCCGGCGGCCGGGTCGACGTCGAGTGGACCAGCGCCACGGGAGGCGACGCCGTTGTCATCGACTGGCGGGAGTCCGGGGGGCCTGAAGTCGCCAAACCCGACCGGCGGGGCTTCGGCTCGCAGCTGATCGAGCAGGGCCTGGCGCGGGAAATGGGCGGCGAGGCGCGGCTGAACTTCCTGCCCCGGGGCCTGTGGTGTCAAATGCGGCTCCCACTGTCCGCCAAGCTCAGCTTCGCCGCGTGATGGCGATGGCCTCCCCCCTCTTCGGCATGCGCCTCCTGCTCGTGGAGGACGAGGCGATGGTGGCGATGATGCTGGAGGCGATGCTTACCGATCTCGGCTGCGTGGTGGTCGATGTCGCGGGCACCGTTTCGCGCGGCCTGTCCCTGGTCGAAACCGCCCACGGCGACCTGGACGCCGCCGTGCTGGACGTGAATCTCGGCGGCGAGAAGGTCTATCCGGTCGCCGAACGGCTCGCCGCCGACGGCGTCCCCTTCGTCTTCTCCACCGGCTACGGCGTGGGGGGCATCGCCCCCGGCTTCGACCGCATTCCCGCCCTCGCCAAACCCTTCGGCGCCAAGGCGCTGGAAAACGCCCTGCTGGCGGCGCTCGGACGCTCAGGGTCAGATGCCGCGCCCGGCAAGCCGGTCTAGAGCGCCGCCCGGCCCAAGGGGTCCAGACCCGATCGTTCCGCGCGAGTTCAGCGCGTGAAGCACGATCCCGGCCGTCACCGCCACGTTCAGGGAGTCGAAGCCGGCCGCCATCGGGATGCTCACGGTCTTGCACCGGGCCATCACGGCGTCCGGAAGCCCGGGGCCCTCCGCGCCCAGCAGCACCGCCACGCGCGCGGGACGCTCGACATCTTTCAGCGAAACCTGGCCGCGCGGGCTCAGCGCCAGGGTCTCGAAACCCGCCGCCTGCAGGAGGCCGACCACGTCCTCCTCACGCCGGATCCGCGCAAACGGGACCAGCAGGCTGGCGCCCACCGAGACGCGGATCGCCTTGCGATAAAGCGGGTCGCAGCAGTCGGCGTCGAGCAGCACCGCGTCGACCCCGAAGGCCGCGGCGTTGCGGAACAGCCCCCCCATGTTGTCGTGATTGGCGACCCCGCAGAGCACCAGAACGCACGCCCGCGCGGGCAGCCGCCCCAGAAGTTCGGCGGCCCCGGGCGCCTCGCGCCGACGTCCCAGGGCCAGGATGCCGCGGTGGATCGGGAAGCCCACGATCTGGTCCATCACCGCCTGGCCGGCCGCGTAGACCGGCGTGGAGGCCGGCAGCGCGTCGGTCACGTTGACCAGGGCGGCCACCCGCTTTTCCGCCAGCAGCACGGAAACCGGCTCGACCAGGGGACTGCGGGCCATGACCCGCAGCACCACCTCGCCCTCGGCCACGAACAGTCCCTCCCGCCCGACCAGGTCGCGCTCGCGCACGTCGCGGTAGGCGGCGATCCGCGGATCGTCGGGATCGTCGATGGCCAGCGCCACGGGACCTACCAGATCCGCACGCGGTCGGCCGGCGCCAGGTACAGCCCCTGCCCCGGCCTGGCGTCGAAGGCCGGATACCAGGCGTCGAGATTGCGCACGGTGGCGGCGCGATAGGGTCCCGGCGAATGCACGTCGGTCAGGATGGCCCGCCGAAGCGCCGCGTCGCGGTACTTCGACCGATAGTTCTGAGCCCAGCCCAGGAACACCCGCTGGTCGCCGGAGAAGCCGTCGATCACCGGCGCGGGCGCGCCGTTCAGCGACAGGTGATAGGCGTCGTAGGCGGTGGCCAGCCCGGCAAGGTCGGCGATGTTCTCGCCGTTGGTCTGCTGGCCCTTGAGGTTCAGGTCCGGCAGCGGCTTGTAGGCGTCGTATTGGCGCGCCAGCGCATCGGTCGAGGCCTGGAAGTGGGCCATGTCCTCGGGCGTCCACCAGTTGTTCAGATTGCCCTTGGCGTCGAACAGCGCGCCGGTGTTGTCGAACCCATGGCTGACCTCGTGGCCGATCACCCCGCCGATGGCTCCGTAGTTGACCGCCGCGTCGGCGTTAGGGTCGAAGAACGGAGGGCCCAGGATCGCGGCGGGGAAGCTGATGGCGTTCTGCAGCGGCGTGTTCAGCGCGTTGACCGTCTGGGGCGTCAGGTACCACTCGTCGCGGTCGACCGGCTGGCCCAGCTTGGCCAGGTTGCGGCGATACTCGAACAGCTCGCCCCGCTCCCAGTTGCCGTAGGCGTCGCCGGGCCTGATCTCCAGGCCCGAATAGTCGCGCCACTTGTCCGGATAGCCCACGCCCACCTTGAAATTGGCCAGCTTCTCGTGGGCGCGGGCCTTGGTCTGCGGCGTCATCCAGTCCAGCCGGTCGATGCGCTTGTCGAAGGCGGCCAGGATGTTCTTCACCATCACCTGGACCTCGGCCTTGGCTTCCGGCGGGAAGTACTTGGCCACATAGAGTTTTCCGACGGCCTCGCCGAGCGCGGCGTTGGTCACGCCCACCCCCCGCTTCCAGCGGGCGGCCAGCTGCGGAGTGCCCGACAGCGCCTTGCCGTTGAAGGCGAAATTCTCGTCGACGAAGGCCTTGGACAGGTAGGGAGCGCCGCGCTCGACGGCGTGGAAGGCCAGATAGTCGCGCCAGGCCTGAAGCGGTTGCGAGCCGACCAGCTTCGCCTCGCCCGCCAGGGCGCTCGCCTGCCAGGCGCCGAAGCGCGGCTGATCGGCGAGACCCGCGGCGTCCAGGAACGCCGCCCAGTTCATTCCCGGCGCCTTCCGGGCCAGCTCCGCCTTCGCCCAGCGGGTGTTGGTCTTGGTCACGTCGCTGGAGTCGTCGACGCTCCAGTGGGTCCTGGCGATGGCCATCTCCAGGGCCATCACCCGGGCCGCGCGGGCGTCGACGTCGTCGAACCCGGCCAGCTTCAGCATGGCCGCCACGTGGGCCTTGTACTGCCCGCGCAGCTCTTCGAACTTCGGCCCCTCGGAGGTGTAGTATTCCTTGTCCGGCATCCCGAGCCCGCCCTGCAGGATGTAGGGCAGGTACTTCGTGGTGTCGTTCAGGTCCTCCACCACCCACAGGCCGAAGAGGCGCTCGGTATGGATGCTGGTGGCGTTCAGCACGTCCACGTCGGCCCGCATCTGGGCGCCCAGCTCCCGCGACAGGTCCTTGCGGGTCCTGATCGCGGCGATGCGGTCCAGCTCCGGCTTCAGCGGCGCGGCGCCCTTGGCCTCGATGGCCGCCTCGTCCACGAAGCTCGCATAGACGTCGCCGATCTTGCGGGCCTCCGAGCCCTCCGGCGCGCCGCTCTTCGAAGCCGTCTCGATCAGCTCGGCGGTGCGCTTGTCGGCGATGTCGGTCAGCACCCTGAAGCTGTTGTAGCTCGAGCGGTCGGGCGGGATCTCCGTGGTCTTCACCCAGGCGCCGTTGGCATAGGCGTAGAAGTCGTCGCCGGGCGCCACGGCCTTGTCCATTCCGTCCGTGTCGAAGCCGAAAGTCCCCAGGGCCGGCTTGGGCCGGGCGGGAGCTTCCGCCACCGGGGCAGGCGCAGCGGCGGCGGGCGGAGGGGCCGGCGGCGTCGCGGTGGCGCAGGCGGCAAGCAGGACGGGTGCGGCGCAGGCCAGCATCCAGGACTTCAGACGGATCATTCGGGGTTCTCCAGGGACGGCGCGCCGGCGCGCGACATCGTTTCTGGAGGGCTTTTTACACGGCCCGCGCATCTTGGCGTCGGCCGGCGGATTAAACTTCCGTCATCCTCGCGCCCCGCCGCCTGCAGACCGGCGACGGCGTCAGGCCGTGGCGTCTGGCGGCTCGAAATTGGTCCTACGACCTCAGGTCGGTTGGAGCCTCGGGAAATCGAGGGTAAGTTGACGCAAGCGTCATGTTTGGCCTAAGCCGACGCAAAAGGGAGAAGACACCATGAGCGACGGCAACATCGATCTCGCCAAGGACGCCGGCCTCAAGGAAGCCAGGGAACAGGCCTACGCCCTCCCCCTCGACCAGCTCAACCCCGCCCAGCCGGCCCTGTTCCAGGCCAACACCATGTGGCCGATCTTCGAGCGCCTGCGGAAAGAGGACCCGGTCCACTACACCGCCGAGCACGAGTTCGGACCCTATTGGTCGATCACCAAGTACAACGACATCATGGCGGTGGACACGAACCACCAGGTGTTCTCGTCCGAGGGCGGCATCACCATCGCCAACCAGCAGGGCGACCAGGGGCCCCTGCCGATGTTCATCGCCATGGACCCGCCCAAGCACGACGTGCAGCGCAAGGTCGTCAGCCCGGTGGTCTCGCCGATGAACCTGCAGGTCCTGGAGCCGCTGATTCGCGAGCGCGCCGCCAAGATCCTCGACAGCCTGCCGATCGGCGAGGAGTTCGACTGGGTCGACAAGGTGTCGATGGAACTGACGGCCATGACCCTGGCCACCCTGTTCGACATGCCGCAGGAAGACCGCCGCAAGCTGACCTACTGGTCCGACGTGGTCACTGCCGCGCCCGGCCAGGGCCTGATCGACACCCTCGAACAGAAGATGCAGATCTTCGTCGAGTACCACGCCTATTTCACCGAGCTGTGGAACCAGCGGGTCAACGCGCCGCCGGCCGGCGACCTGATTTCCATGCTGGCCCACGGCGAGGCCACCCGGAACATGGAGCCCCGCGAGTATTTCGGGAACATCGTGCTGCTGACCGTCGGCGGCAACGACACCACCCGCAACACCATCTCGGGATCGGTCCTGGCCCTGAACCAGAACCCCGACCAGTACAGGAAACTGCGCGAGAACCCCGGTCTGATCCCCTCGATGGTCTCCGAGACCATCCGCTGGCAGACCCC
>DASUIJ010000260.1:0-2877 GCA_036279815.1 Phenylobacterium sp.
CCGACTTAGAGTCCGCCCCGTCGCCTGCGCAAGACCATGCCAGGACTGGATGTCGTGCTTATTTCCAGACGAACGGTTTCGGGGCGTCCGTGGGGCCGAAATCGACCTCGACGCTGGTGACCGCCTTGGCGCCCGCCGGGATCTTGAACATCGCCCGGGTGGTGGTGGGGTGGACCGACATGGGCAGCCCGCCGTCGAACCCGACCTTGACCTCCCGCACGCCCTCTTCCGGATTCTTGAGGAACGCCGGCCTGTCCGCCGGGTCGCCCTTCTCGCCCGCGAAGGTGAAGTAGCGCTTGGTCTGGCTGAGGCCGGAGTACCAGACGACCTTGAACTCACCGCCGCCGACCCACCAGTTGGGGGTCATGGAGACGGTCTGGCTGTAGTCGGCCGCCTTGCCCTTGACGGTGATCTCGGCGGTCTGGGCGGGCAGCACGCCGTGGCCGCCCTCGGTGAGCGGCAGCGACAGAGCCACCGGGCCCGCGGGCGCGGATTCGGAACTGGAGCAGCCGGAGAGGACGAGGATAGCCGCGAGCGCAAGCCCGCCAACGCTGGGACGCATGGTCGTTTCCCCCTTCTATGTCAAAACCATGTACCCAGATCGGGTTGGCGACAAGCGGGGGCCCGAAACCCTGATTCGCTATAGGTTTCGAGCAGTTGGCGGCAGCGCGTCCGGCCCGAATCAGTCGGCGGCGTCGGCCACAACGACAGGCAGGGGCGCGCCAGGATGGTCCTGGGTCCTGATACGGCTGCGCACGCGCTTGCCCGCGCTCTGCGAAGGCTTGTCGGCCTCGGCCATCAGGGCCTGCTTGCTCAGCGGGATCATCGACACCTGCGCCACCCGCACCCGGGGCGACACATAGGAGGCGGCCTTCACGGGCAGGTCTTCCGCGGTCTGGAACTCGCGTCCCAGGAAGGCGGCCGGATTGAGCGGCTTGCCGTCCTGGCGGATCTCGAAGTGCAGGTGGGGGCCGGTGGAGGTCCCGCTGGAACCGATGCGGCCGACCGAGTGGCCGCGCTCGACGAAGGCGCCGGCCTTGGCCAGGCGGTCGATGCGGCCCAGGTGGGCGTAGAAGCTAGTCAGGCCCGCGCCGTGCTCGACCTCCACATAGCGGCCGTAGGAGGAACTCTCGCCGGACCGGGTGACGATGCCGTCGGCCACGGCGAGCACCGGCTGACCGGTGGGCGCGGCGATGTCGACGCCTTCATGCAGGCGGCCATGGCGCTCCCAGGGCATGCGGCGCAGGCCGAAGGGACTGTCGATCTGCTGGCCGGGCACCGGCTCGCCGCATTTCAGCAGCGGCGGGGGCGGCGGCTCGGGCGCGGCGGCCTCGACCACCGGCTTCAGGGCCGGCGGCGCGGTCCTGGCCGGCAGGGACGCGCCGGCGGCGGTCACCACGGCGAGGGTCATCGCCACACCGGCGACGCCTTCGACCCAGAAATGGCGCAAGCGGCCAAGCGCGGCCGTGTCATTCGAAGTCAAACAGATACCTCTTCAATAGAGTCGAGCTGTTACGCGGTCTGCTAGAGGTCAAGCGACCAAGCTTCGACAATTTCCCGTCTCAATGGCCGGGACAGATGGACGGGTTTCTAGACGAAAAAGGGGCGTAGTGAACGAATTGTTGATGGACGCGATGTCGCATCCAAGGGAAGCGTGGCTATAGATTCAAGAAATGAAGGCTTTGCTGACGACGGAACCGAGAGTTCCTGAAACTTTAGCGTGTTCGATTCAACCCGTCCGCCAAACGAGAACGGGGACCGGTCTCCCGGTCCCCGCAAGCTGATCCGATGGATCGGGGGCGCTAGAGCGCCTTGAGGATTCCCTCGACCATCTTCTTGGCGTCGCCGAACAGCATCATGGTGTTGTCGCGGAAGAACAGTTCGTTCTCGACCCCGGCATAGCCGGAGCTCATGCCGCGCTTCACGAACAGAACGGTGCGGGCCTTTTCCACGTCGAGGATCGGCATGCCGTAGATGGCGCTGGTGGGGTCGGTCTTGGCGGCCGGGTTGGTGACGTCGTTGGCGCCGATCACGAAGGCCACGTCGGCGGTGGGGAACTCGGCGTTGATGTCTTCCAGTTCGAAGACCTCGTCGTAGGGGACGTTGGCCTCGGCCAGCAGCACATTCATGTGGCCGGGCATGCGGCCGGCGACGGGGTGGATGGCGTACTTCACCTCCACGCCCTCTTCCTTGAGCTTGTCGCCCATTTCGCGAAGGGCGTGCTGGGCCTGGCTGACCGCCATGCCGTAGCCCGGGACGATGATCACCTTCGACGCGTTCTTCATGATGAAGGCCGCGTCGTCCGCCGAGCCCTGCTTGACCGGCCGGGTCTCGACCCTGCCGCCGGCGGCGGCGGCCGAATCGTCGGCCCCGAAGCCGCCCAGGATCACGGAGATGAAGCTGCGGTTCATCGCCTTGCACATGATGTAGCTGAGGATCGCGCCGGAGGAGCCCACCAGGGCGCCGGTGATGATCAGGGTGACATTCTCGAGCGTGAAGCCCAGGGCCGCCGCCGCCCAGCCGGAATAGCTGTTCAGCATCGAGACCACGACCGGCATGTCCGCCCCGCCGATCGGGATGATCAGGGTGATCCCCACCAGCAGGCTCAGCGCGAAGATGCCCCAGAAGGCCCAGATGGCGTGGCCGCCGCTCATCACCAGCACCACGATCAGGGTGACGATGGCCAGGGCGATGACGATGTTCAGCAGGTGACGGGCGGGCAGCAGGATCGGCGCGCCCGACATGTTGCCGTTCAGCTTGGCGAAGGCGATGACCGAGCCGGTGAAGGTGATGGCGCCGATGGCCAGACCCAGCGACAGCTCGATCAGCGAGTTCAGATGCACCAGGCCATCTTCGCCGACGATACCGTATGCGGCC
>DASUIJ010000261.1:0-9715 GCA_036279815.1 Phenylobacterium sp.
CCATCCCGAGACCGTCCAGTTCGGCACCACCGTGATCCTTGATCGCGAGGACGGCCGGCGCCAGACCTTCCGTATCGTCGGCGAGGACGAGGCCGACCCGGCCAAGGGCGCGGTTTCCTATGTCTCGCCCCTGGCCCGCGCCCTGCTGGGCAAGACCGTGGGCGACACCGCGACCGTGGCCGGCGGCGAGGTGGAAGTCCTGGCGGTGGGCTGACGGACCGGAACCGGCCCCGGCCTGCCGGGTTGAGGTTGCGAACCCCAACCCAGGAGCCATCCATGAACATCGACATCAACGACCTCGTCGCCGTCGAACGGCAGCTGTGGGACGAGATCGAGAGACACGACACCGGCATGCTGGGCGTCACCGGCGACGCCGGGCGCCACGCCCAGCCGATGACCGCCTTCCCCGAGCCCGAGCGCAAGCAGATCTGGTTCTTCGCCCGCACCGACAGCGAGCTGGCGCGTCAGGTCGGCGACGGCGCCCCGGCGATGTTCGTCTACCAGCAGAAGGACCTGCAGGCCTGCATCGACGGACACCTGTCCGTGCAGCGGGACCCTGCGCGGGTGAGCAAGTACTGGAACGCCGTCGTCGCCGCCTGGTATCCGGGCGGAAAGGACGATCCCAAGCTGACCATGCTGTGCCTGGATTGCGACGACGCCCGGGTCTGGATCTCGCAGGCGGGCCCCGCGAAGTTCGCCTGGGAGATCGCCAAGGCCCACGCCACCAAGCACGCGCCGGACATCGGCGGCCGCGCGAACCTCGATTTCCACTAGGGCGCCGGACGGCGACCCGGCTGGCCGGTCAGATCTGGAACACCAGCCGGGCGGTGACGCCGGGGCTGGGGGTCAGGTCGAACTCGCCGCGCACCTGGGCCGCCAGGCTGCGCACGAACCAAAGGCCGAAGCGCTCGCGGCTGGCCGGCGAGGCCGGGTCGAAGCCCTTGCCGTCGTCGCGCACCACCAGCTCGCAACGGCCGTCGGGCAGGCGGCCCAGGCGCACCTCGATCCGGCCGGGGCGATTGTCCGCATAGCCGTGCGCGAGGGCGTTGCCGATCAGCTCCTGGGTGATCATGGCCAGGGTCGAGGCTGCGGTGTCGGGCGCGACGATGGGCTCGACCTGCATCACCAGCTCGATGGCGCGCGACGGGTGGCGGCGGCGCCAGACGGGGGCCATCTCGCCGAGATAGGCTGCGAAATCGACGCCCTCCTCCCCCCGATGGCGTTCGAGCGCGCCAAGGGTGCCGATGGCGTCGGCCATCCAGGCCAGGTGCCGACGGGATTCCGGGTCGGCCTCCCGCTGGCTTCGCATACGGGCCAGCGCCGACAGCAGCTGGAAGGTGTTCGCCATGCGATGGCGCATCTCGGAGGTCGCGCGCGCCTCGGCCTCGTTTCGTTGGTCGGTCATGCGCCCGGGGCCCCTAACCCGCAGCCAGAGGGAAATAAAAGCACGATCGCGCTTCGTCCGCCGCGGCGACGACAGATATCGCAGGACTACAGCGGACGCTTCGAGAATCTGCCGGATAGGTCGCGCGGCATCGCCGCAGGCGTTGGAATTCCATCGTTGCTCGACACGATTGCTGAGCTATCCCGGCCGTGATCCTTCCACGTTCGGCGACTACCTGAACGGCCTGGTCGCCCCGCCCGCCTTATCCCTCCTGCTCCCGGTTGCGGCGGCGCATCTCGGCGCGGTTGGCCTTGCTGATGCCGATCCAGTGCTTGCGGTGGGCCTGGGCCGCGACCGGGTCCTCCCGGCGGTCGAGATGGGCCAGCTCCCGCTGCAGCTTCACCCAGCTCTTCCAGCGGCCCTCGTCCAGCCGGCCGTCCTCCACGGCCTCGCGCACCGCGCATCCGGGCTCCTTTCGGTGGCCGCAGTTGCGGTATCGACACTGGGCGGAGAGCGCCTCGATCTCCCGCTCCACGTCGGCGAAGGTGGCGGCGAGGCCGGCCTCGGCGTCCCAAAGGCCCAGCTCGCGCATGCCGGGCGTGTCCAGCATCAGGGCGCCCGAGGGCAGCCGGATCAGCTCGCGGTGGGTGGTCGTGTGGCGTCCGCGCTCGTCGTCCTGGCGAATCTCCCCCACAGCCATCAGCTCGGTCCCGGCCAGGGCGTTGACCAGGGTGGATTTGCCGACCCCGGAACTGCCCAGCAGCACGGCGGTGCGTCCGGGCGCCAGCAGGGCGGCCACACCCTCCAGGCCCTGGCCGGTGACCGCCGAGACCGCGTGGACCTCGACGCCGACGGCGACGGCCTCGATCCGCGCCACCGCCGCCTCGACGTCGGGACAGGCGTCGGCCTTGGTCAGCACCACCACCGGCTGGGCCCCGCTCTCCCAGGCCACGGCCAGGTAGCGTTCCAGCCGGCGCGGATTGAGGTCGGCGTTGAGCGAGGCCACCAGCAGGGCCACGTCCACATTGGCCGCCACCGCCTGGGCGGCCTGGCCGGGCCCCGAGGCCTTGCGGACGAACAGGCTGGAGCGGGGCAGGAGGGCGTGGATGGTGGCCGCACCCTCCTGGGGCCGGGCCGCGCAGGCGGCCCAGTCGCCGGCGACCGGGAATCCGGCCTCCCCCGCCTCGTGGACGAAGCGGCCGGACACCTCGGCGGAGAGCTCGCCCTGGTCGGTGGCGAGCCGGTAAAGCCCGCGCTGCTGCACGACCACGCGGCCGGGGATCAGCCCGCGCGCCGCATGGGGTTGGAATTGCCGCTGGAGCGCGTCGCTCCAGCCATAGGCCTGAAGGCCGGGAGATGGGATCACTTGGGATATCCGTCATGGCGTGATGGAACGCCCGCCGACGGATTGATCTAGGGTATCAGAGTACCCGGTCGGCGGCGCGAGCGAAGGGAGCGCGTTCGAGAACAGTCATCTGCGTACCCTCCTTTCCGGTCAGCCACGTGAGACGCGAAAGCTAGGCGCGGGAACTGGGAGCGTCAAGCAAGCCCGCGCGGCCGCCTACAGCGGCAGGGCCGTGGTGAACTTGATCTGCTCCATGGCGAAGCTGGAGGAGACGTCGCCCAGGGGGGCGGTGGAGATCAGGCGCTTGTAGAAGCGGTCGTAGGCGGCGATGTCGCGGACGATCACCTTGAGCAGGTAGTCGGTCTCGCCGCTCATGCGATAGAACTCCACCACCTCGGGCAGGGCGGCCGCGCCCTTGGCGAAGGCGCTGAGCCATTCCTCGTCGTGGCGGGCGGCGCGGACGGCGACGAACACCACCAGGCCCAGGTCCAGCCGCTCGCGGTCGAGCAGGGCCACCCGCTTCTCGATGATCCCCTCGGCCTCCAGCCGCTTGACCCGCTTCCAGCACGGCGTCTGCGACAGGCCCACCCGCTCGGCGAGTTCGGCGATGGCGACCGTCGAGTCCGCCTGCAGTTCACGCAGGATGCGCCGATCGATGGTGTCGAGAATATCGTTCATGCCATGGACGCCTGATGGAGAACCAGAATCTAATATTTACCGGATTTAAAGGAAATCTGACAACTTCATTCTCGCAGGGCGACGCCATGATGGCCTCAGGCTGGAGAGTCGGGGATCTGACGATGTCGATGAGCTTGAACAAGCACCTGGATGAGGTCGGCGAGACCTATGGCGAGCATTTCGCCCACGCCGGCGGCTATGGCGTGACGCTCCTGACGGCCGGCCTGGCCTGCCTGGTCCACGCCGCCCTGCCCTTCCTGTTCGAGCGCACCGCCAGCGACGCGATCCGCACCTTGCACGCCCGGATGGCGGCCCGCGGCCGGATGCACCCGCCGACCGCCGCAGAGCTGACCTACCAGATCTAGGCCGGTCACCCGGGCTGGATCAGGTCCCAGCGGTTGCCGTACAGGTCTTCGAAGACCGCCACCGTCCCATAGGCCTCACGGCGCGCCGGCTCGAGAAACCGCACGCCGGCGGCGGTCATCCGGCCGTGGTCGCGGTCGAAGTCGTCGGTGTGCAGGAACAGGAACACCCGACCGCCGGTCTGGTCGCCCACCCGCGCGGACTGCTCCGGCCCCTGCGCCCGGGCCAGCAGCAGGCCCGCGCCTGCCGAACCCCTTGGCCGCACCACCACCCAGCGCTTGCCGCCTCCGAGGTCGGTGTCCTGGGCGAGTTCGAATCCCATCGCATCCACGTAGAAGGCGATCGCTTCGTCATAGTCTCGGACCACCAGGCTGGTGAGGGCGAGGCTCTGGGTCATGGTCGGGGTTCCGTCGAATCGAGGGGCGTGGCGACGCTTCCGGGCGGAGCCTCCCACGGTCCTGCGTCAGCGGCACAGCTTCCTATTGATCATTTTCGCGGCAGGGCCTCTCATGCGGCAGGATTCTGGGCGTTCGCCCCGCTTCAAATGCTCGGGTGTCACAGCCGAGAGGGGACGCCATGGGGAATACGAAAGCGAGATACCTCTCCGTATTCTATCGGGCGCTGAACCTCTATCTGGCCGTCGGCCTGTTGTTGGCGTTCCCGGTCTTCATGAGCTACCTGATCTCGACCCCGATCCTGATCTTCCGGATGGTGTCGGGCCACGCCAGCCCGCTGCACACCATTTCGGTGGCGGTGTTCTTCCCGGCCTATGGGCTGCTGACCGCCATCTGGAAGATGCTGAGCTGGCCGTTCAGCCTGTTCGCCCTGGCCCACGGCATGTACCCGTCCTTCTGGAGCTGGCTCGCGCCCGGCTTCTGGCTGGTGAACACCGTGCCGATCCGCTGAAGGATCAGCGGAAGGCGAGACCCGGCTTCAGCCCCATCTTCTTGAACGCCATGGCCGCCGGGCAGAACCCGGTGAAGGCCGACTGCATCATGTTCAACGCCGCGAAGATCGGCAGGGCGATCCACCAGGGATGAACGAAGTGGGCGAGCGCCACGCCGACCAGCACCACCGTGCCGGCGAATAGGAAGACTGCGCGATCCACGGTCATGGTCGAACTCCCGTTTGGGCCAGGGCTCATGCCTTGGCCAGAGCCTGGCGCGTCCAGGCGACGATCTGGTCGGCGCTCATCAGACCCGCGGTGCGGGCGATGGCCTGGCCGTCCTTGAAGAGCAGAAGCGCGGGAATGCCGGAGACCCCGAGCTCCCCGGCCGCCTGGGGTTCGGCTTCCGAATTCAGCTTCAGGAGCCTGACGTCCGGCTCCAGCTTTCCGGCGGCGGCGGCGAACTGGGGCGCCATCGCGCGGCAGGGTCCGCACCAGGGCGCCCAGACATCGACAAGCACGGCCGCGCCCTTGGTGGAGGCGCGATGGGCGCGCAGCCCCTTGCCGTCGACCTCGACGGGATGGGCGGAGAACAGCCGCTCGCCGCAGCGGCCGCACTTGGCCGCCTGGGCGTCCTTCTGGTCAGGCGCGCGATTGACCGCGCCGCAGGCCGGACAGACGAACTGGCGCATGGTCACCCCTTGATCTTGCGAAGGCCCATCACGTCCAGCGCCAGCTTTTCGTAGAAGGGCTCGCTCTCGCCGCGCCTCACCTTGGCGAGGAAGTACTTTTCGAAGGCGACCTTGGCCAGGTGGACCCACTTGCCGTGGGCCGACCAGTTGACGTTTCGGGGCGGAATCTGCGGCTGGGCGACGAAGGCGACGCCGCTGTCGCCGAAGTCCGCCAGGCAGAAGGCGTTCCAGGTGGCCTCGTGGTTGGCGGGCCGCCCGTCGATGATCTCGGCCAGGTTCATGGCGATGGCGGTGACCATGCTTTCGATCATGAACCCGGTCTTCGGCACGCCGACCGGAACCGGGGTCTTGCCGGTGGGGGGAATGGCCACGCAGACGCCCAGGGCGAAGACATTGGGGAAGGCCGGGTTGCGCTGGTTCTTGTCCACCAGGATGAAGCCGCGGGGATTGGTCAGGCCCTCGACGCCGCGGACGGCTTCGACGCCGCGAAAGGCCGGAAGCATCATCGAGTATGCGAACGGCAGGTCGTGGGTCGCCTTGACCGTTCCGTCGTCGGCGATCTCCTCGACATGCATCATCCCGGCCTCGACCGAGGCGACCTTGGCGTTGGTGACCCACTTGATGTGGCGCTCGCGCATCTCGCTCTCGAGCAGGCCCTTGGTGTCGCCGACCCCGTCCAGGCCCAGGTGGCCGATATAGGGTTCGGAGGTGACGAAGGTCATCGGCACGCGGTCGCGGATCTTGCGGCGCTTCAGCTCCGTGTCGAGCAGCATGGCGAACTCATAGGCCGGGCCGAAGCACGAGGCTCCCTGCACCGCCCCGACCACGATCGGACCGGGATTCTGCACGAACAGGTCGAAGGCGGCCGCGGCGGCCTCGGCATGGTCCACATGGCAGACCGACTGCGTGAAACCCCCGTGGGGACCCAGGCCCGGGATCTCGTCGAAGGCCAGGTCCGGGCCGGTGGCGATGATCAGATAGTCGTACTCGACGCTCGTGCCGTCATTGAGCTCGACCCGGTTCTCGGCGGGGGCGACCCGCTTGGCGCCGGCGGCCGAGAAGGCCACCCCCTTCTTCTGGAAGACCGGCGGCAGCTTGACCTCGATCGCGCCGCGCTTGCGCCAATGGACGGCGACCCACGGGTTCGAGGGCACGAAGTGGAAGGTGTCGCCCTGCGAGATGACGCTGACTTCGGCCCGGTCGCCGACGGCGTCCTTGACCTCGAAGGCGCAGATGGCGCCGCCGAGGCCGGCTCCAAGAATGACGATACGCGGCTTGGCCATAGTCGGTCTCCTCCAATGGCCTCCAGATTGTGGGCGGAAGGTCCGCCCAAATAGGTCGGCTCGCTTTGATTTCGATCACGTACCGGCGCCGCCGCCGGGCCTAAGAAATGCCTACCGAGTTCGCTTGACTGCATATGTGAATAAACGCATATACGCAACAATGAATTTTGATCATCACGCCCTGAAAGCCTCGGCCGACGACGCCTGTGCGCTGCTGAAGGCGCTGGCGAACCCGCATCGGCTGATGATCGTCTGCTCGCTGATCGACGGCGAGCAGTCGGTGGGCGCGCTGGCCCAGATGCTGGGCGTGCGCGAGTCCCTGGCGTCGCAGCACCTGGGCCTGCTGCGCCGCGACGGCCTGGTGTCGGCCCGGCGCGACGGCCAGACGATCTATTACGACCTGCAGAGCGGCAAGGCCCGCGCCGTGGTCGAGACCCTTTCCCGTATCTTCTGCACGGTCCCCTGACCGCGCCCTCTCCAAGGAGCCCTCCGATGTTCGGCGCCCCCAAGACCAAGGACCTCAACCCCCAGCAGGTGAAGGCCGCCCTGGACGCCCACCAGATCCTGCTGATCGACGTGCGCGAGCCCGCCGAGTTCGCCGCCGAGCGGATCCACGGCGCGCTCAACTTCCCGCTCTCGACGTTCGATCCCGGCGCCCTGCCCCCGGCGGGCGACAAGCTGATGGTGTTCCAGTGCGGCTCCGGCAAGCGCTCGGCCATGGCGGTCGAGCAATGCCGCAAGGCCGGCCACGCCATCGACACGCACCTGGCCGGCGGGATCATGGCCTGGAAGTCCGCGGGCCTGCCGACCGTCTCGATCGACAGCGACACCGGCGCCGTCCGCGACCGCGGCTGACCCAGAACGACCGCGAGGGCGAACCATGACCGTACGGCCTTACCTGATCTGCGCCTTGGGCGTGACGCTTGCGCTGAGCGCCTGCGGCCGGTCCGAGCCCGCCGCCCCGGTGGCCAGGACGGCGCCGAGCGCGGGACGACTGACGGTGCAGCCGCGGGTCATCGCAGATCTGAAGCCGGTGCCGGGGACCCTGACGACCCGCGACATGGCCGAGGCCCGGGCGCGGATTTCCGGCGTTCTGGTGAGCCTGGCGGTCAAGGAAGGCGACATGGTCCGCCAGGGGCAGCTGATCGCCCGGGTCAAGGATGACCGGCTGGCCATGGAGACCGGCGCTTTCGACGCCCAGGCCGCCGCCGCGGCGGCGGAGGCGGCGCGCGCCAGGGCCGATCTGGCCCGGACCCGGACCCTGTTCTCCAAGGGGATCTACGCCCAGGCCCGGCTCGATCAGGTGGAAGCGGCCGCCAAGGCCGCCGACGCGTCCCTGGCGGCGGCGCGCGCACAGCGGAACGCCAGCGCCGAACTCGGAGCCCAGGGTGCGATCCTGGCCCCCGCCGCCGGCCGCGTTCTGACCGCCGACGTGCCGGTGGGGTCGGTGGTGACCGCCGGACAGTCCGTCGCCCGGATCACCGCGGGCCCCATGGTCGTGCGGATCGAATTGCCGGAAGGCCAGGCCCGAGCGCTCAAGGTCGGCGACCCGGTCCAGCTGACGGCGGAGGACCTGCGCGGCGTCGCCGCGCAGGGGACCATCGCCCAGGTCTATCCCTCGATCACCGGCGGCCAGGTCTCGGCCGACGTCACCGCGCCCAACCTGCCGCAGGACCTGATCGGCCAGCGGGTGCGGGCCCGCGTCAAGGTCGCCGAGCGCAAGGCCCTGATCGTGCCGCGCACCTATGTCTCCGCCCGCTACGGGATCGATTACGCCCGCCTCGTCCGGTCGGACGGCGCGGTGTCTGAGACCCCCGTGCAGACGACCGCCGGACCGACGCCCGACACGGTGGAGATCCTGTCCGGACTCCGCGCCGGCGACATCCTGACGCCTGCCGGGGCGGCGCAATGAATCTCGGACTTTCCGGGCGACTGACCAAGGCGACCATCCGATCGCCCCTGACGCCGCTGTTCCTGCTGGCGGCGATCGCGGTCGGGCTGCTGGCCCTGGTCTCGATCCCCCGCGAGGAAGAGCCGCAGATCAGCGTGCCCATGGTCGACATCATGGTCAGCGCGCCCGGCCTGCGCGCGCCCGACGCCGTGGAGCTGGTGGGCAAGCCCCTGGAGACCATCGTCAAGAGCGTCGCCGAGGTCGAGCACGTCTACACCTTCGCCGACGACAACCAGGTCATGGTCACCGCTCGCTTCAAGGTGGGCGTCGATCCCGACGCCGCCGCAGTGCGGATCCACGAGAAGGTCCGGGCCAACTACGACCGGATACCCGCCGGCATCCCCGAACCCCTGATCCAGACCCGCGGCATCAACGACGTGCCGAGCCTGGTTCTGACCCTGTCGCCCAAGCCGGGCGCCTCGGGTCGATGGACCGACCAGGCGCTCTATGAGCTGGCCGGAAAGCTGCGGACGGAAGTCGCCAAGGTGGACGACGTCGGCCTGACCTTCATCGTCGGCGGTCGGCCCGAGGAGATCCGGGTCGAGCCCGATCCGGCGAAGCTGGCCCAGCACGGCGTGTCGCTGGGCGCGCTGATGGAGACCATCCGGCAGGCCAACCGCGCCTTCCCCGCCGGCCAGGTGCGGAACAACGGCCAGGCGGTCGACGTCACGGCGGGCCGCACCCTGACCAACGCCACCGAGATCAGCCTGCTCGCCCTGCCCTCCGCCAAGGGCGAGAGCGTCTATGTGCGCGACGTGGCCCAGGTGATCGAGGCGCCGCGCGAGGACCAGGCGCGCGCCTGGCGCTACGCGCGGACGGCCCAGGGCTGGACCGAGGCGCCCGCCGTCAGCCTGGCGGTGGCCAAGCGCAAGGGCGCCAACGCCGTGGTCGTCTCCCACGCCATCCTGGCGCGGGTCGAGACGCTCAAGGGAACGCTGCTGCCCGATAGCCTGAACGTGGCGGTCACCCGCGACTATGGCGAGACCGCCAACGAAAAAGCCAATGAACTGCTGTTCCACCTGGGGCTGGCGACGGTCTCCATCGTCATCCTGATCGGCTTCGCGATCGGATGGCGCGAGGCCGGCGTCACCGCCGTGGTCATCCCGACGACGATCCTGCTGACCCTCTTCGCC
>DASUIJ010000262.1:0-3663 GCA_036279815.1 Phenylobacterium sp.
GGGCGCACTTTTCACCCGGCGTGATCGATGGACGCGAAGGCGCCAACCTCTCCCAGGCCGTCCACGCTTTCGAGCGCGCCCATGCCTTGCCGGAAGACGGCCAACTCGATCCGGCGGTCTGGCAGGCCCTGACCGCGGGCGACGGCGGCCCGGCGATCCAGGCCTATGTGATCACCGCGAAGGACGTCGCGGGCCCCTTCACGCCGAGCATCCCCAAAGACCTGACGGCCATGTCGAAGCTGGATCACCTGGGCTACGCCGGTCCCACCGAAATGCTCGCGGAACGCTTCCACATGGACGAGGCGCTGCTCAATGCGTTGAACCCCGGCGCCGATTTCGGCGTGGCGGGGACCCGCATCCTGGTCGCCGCGCCGGGAACCGGCGAACTTCCGGCCAAGGTGACCCGGGTCGAGATCGACAAGGGATCGAACACCCTGTGGGCCTATGACGAGAAGGGCGACCTGATCGCCGCCTATCCCGCCACCGTCGGCAGCGCCGAGCGGCCGGCGCCGAGCGGCGAATATGCGGTGCGCGCCGTCGCGCCTGACCCCATCTACTACTACGACCCCAAGCGGCTGACCTTCGGCCAGGACCAGGCCGCCGGCGCCCTGAAGATCGCCGCCGGACCGAACAATCCGGTCGGCGCCACCTGGATCGCGCTGACCATACCGACCTACGGCATCCACGGCTCGCCGGACCCGGCGGTGATCGGCAAGCGGCAGTCGCACGGCTGCGTGCGGCTGACCAACTGGGACGCCATCGAGCTGGGCAAGGCGATCCAAAAGGATGCGGTCGTGCGCTTCGTGGGTGTCGAGACCACGCCCGCGGCCAAGCGCGCCGCAGCGAAGCCGAAGGCCGCCGCAGCCACCTGACACCGGCGATTGTCTGCGCGATCCCCTGGGCCTAGCGTGAGCTTTTCGGGGGATCGCATGAGACGCATGACTCTTGGCGCGCTGTTGATCGGCATGCTCGTCTCGACCGCCGCCCAAGCCGCGCCGACGGAAGAGACCCGCCCCGTCGCCGGCCTGGGCCAGCCGGCGGAGATCCGCGTCGACCGCTGGGGCATTCCGCACATCTATGCGGCCAGCATCCGCGACGCCTTCTTCCTGCAGGGCTACAACGCCGCCCGCGACCGGCTCTGGCAGATCGACCTGTGGCGCAAGCGGGGCCTGGGCCTGCTGGCCAGGGATTTCGGCCCGGCCTATGCGGCCCAGGACCGGGCGGCCCGGCTGTTCCTCTATCGCGGCGACATGACCCGGGAATGGGCCGCCTACGGCCAGGGCGCGGAGGCCAACACCCAGGCCTTCGTCGCCGGAGTGAACGCCTATGTGGAGGAAATCCGCGCGGGCAACCGCCCCCTGCCCATGGAGTTCAAGCTGGCCGGGAACACCCCGGACCTGTGGACCGCCGAGGACGTGGTCCGCATCCGCAGCCACGGCCTGACCCGCAACGCCTCCATGGAGGTGGCCCGCGCGCGCATCGCCTGCGCCGCCGGCCTGCCCGCCACCCGGCTGTTCCGCAAGCTGGAGCCGGCCTGGACCACCAGGGTCCCCGAGGGGCTCGACCCCTGCGACATCCCCGCCGACGTGCTGGCCGACTACGACCTCGCCACCAGCGGCGTGAAGTTCTCCAAGGCCCAGGCCGGGCTGGCGTCCCTGGACTCGCCGCCGGACTCCCAGGGCTCCAACAACTGGACCATCGCCCCCAGCCACACCACCACCGGCCGGCCCATCCTGGCCAACGATCCGCATCGCGACCACGGCGCCCCGTCCCTGCGCTACATCGTGCACCTGGAAGCGCCCGGCCTGTCGGTGATCGGGGCGGGCGAGCCCGCCCTGCCCGGCGTCTCCATCGGCCACAACGACACCATCGCCTTCGGCCTGACCATCTTCTACGCCGACCAGGAGGACCTCTACGTCTACGAGACCGACCCGAAGGACCCGGACCTCTATCGCTACGGGACCGGCTGGGAGCGGATGAGCGTGGTCAAGGACCGGCTGGAGGTGAAGGGCGGCCCGCCCGTCGAGGCGACCCTGCGCTTCACCCGCCACGGCCCGGTGGTCTACACGGACCCGCAGAAGAATCGCGCCTACGCCGTGCGCAGCGTCTGGGGCGAGCCCGGGACCAGCGCCTATTTCGGCTCCACCGGCTACATGACGGCGAAGACCTGGCCCGAGTTCAAGGCCGCCCTGGCCGGCTGGGGCGCGCCCTCCGAGAACCAGGTCTACGCCGACACCTCCGGCCACATCGGCTGGGTGGCGGCGGGCCGGGTCCCTGTCCGGCCCAACTGGGACGGGCTGCTGCCGGCGCCGGGCGACGGGCGCTACGAGTGGAAGGGCGCGCTGAAACCCGACGACCTGCCCAGCACCTACGATCCGAAACGCGGCTGGTTCGCCAGCGCCAACGCCATGAACCTGCCTGCCGACTATCCCGTGGCCGAACGCAAGGTCGGTTTCGAGTGGTCGAACAACGCCCGCCTGACCCGCATCGAGGAGGTGCTGGCCGCCAAGCCGAAGGTCAGCCTGGCCGACGCCATGGCCCTGCAGACCGATCCGACGGACGTCACCTCGCGCCGGCTGATCGCCCTGCTGGCGCCGCTCAGGTCCGACGACCCGACCACGGCGGCGGCGCTGGACCTGCTGCGCCGGTGGGACGGCTCCACCACCCCCGACAGCGCCGCGGCCGCGGTGTTCGAGACCTGGACCCTCAAGCACCTGGGCCGGGCCACCGTGGCGCGCGCCGCGCCGGCCGCGGCCCGGGGCCTGATCGGCTCGGGCGATATCGCCGCGGTGATGGACTACCTGGAGCATCCGGACGCCGCGCTCGGCGCGGAGCCCGGCGCCGCGCGCGACCAGATCCTGCTGGCCAGCCTCGGCGACGCGGCCAGGGAAGTGGCCGCCCGGCTCGGTCCCGATCCCAAGACCTGGGCCTGGGGCCGGCTGCATCAGGCGGAGTTCGTCCACGCCCTGTCGCCGCTGGCCACGCCTGAGCAGGCGGCTGCGATGAAGGCGGGGCCCGCGCCCATGGGCGGAACCAGCCTGTCGCCCATGGCCGCCACCTGGCGCGCAGGGGATTTCAGGGTCGTCTCCGGCGCCTCGTTCCGCATGGTGCTGGACGTGGGAAACTGGGACGCCAGCCGCACGATCAACACGCCCGGCCAGTCCGGCGATCCGGCCAGCCCGCACTTCCGCGACCTGTTCCCGCTATGGGTGAAGGGGGAATACGTGCCGCTCGTCTATTCGCGCAAGGCCGTCGAGGACGCCACCGAGACGGTGATCCGGCTGACGCCGGGCCCGTAACGAGGCCTGGGCAGGTGAGCCCGGCCGCGAGGCCAGCGACCGGGCGTTCGGCGGCGCGTTCCAGCGCCAGGGCGGACGCCGCGTGCTGGGCCCAATTCGTGGGCGACCTATCGAGGCTTGCAGATATACTGCGGCTCGCCTGAGACACCCGACGTTGACAAGCCCGGCCGCGCCCGCGAAAACCCGCGCCCTGATGGGAATTCGCCCAGGAGCCTGATCGCCGCGATGACCTACATCGTCATGGACCCCTGCATAAAATGTAAGTTCATGGACTGCGTGGAGGTGTGCCCGGTCGATTGCTTCTACGAGGGCGAAAATTTCCTCGCGATCAATCCGGACGAATGCATCGACTGCGGCGTCTGCG
>DASUIJ010000263.1:0-2049 GCA_036279815.1 Phenylobacterium sp.
GGCCATGGCGGGATCGACCAGGCCGGCGCCTGCGGCGACGGTGTCGGCGGCGTGCAGGGCCGGGGCGTCGTCGGCCGCCAGCGCCACCGCCATGCCGCCCTGGGCCCAGGCCGAGGAACAGCCCTGGTTCAGCGGCGCGCCGGTGAGCAGCAGCACCTTGCGGGGCGCGGCGGCGAGGGCGGCCGAAAGTCCAGCCAGGCCCGCGCCGACGACCAGCACGCCGTCGTGATGAATCCGGTCCATGGGACCTCCTTGTCGCCGGGCGCTAGATCAGCTCGACGTCGACGTGGTGGCGCGCCTTGACCAGGTCGTAGCGGGCGGGAACGGCGGGCGGGGGCAGGTCGATCATGCGCTGGACGGCCAGGCGTGCGCGCTGGGCGATGACGGGATCGACCGTCACCTCGTAGCGGTTCTCGACAAGAGACTCGTAGATGTTCTCCAGGGTGATCCGCTTCATGTGCGGGCACAGGTTGCAGAACCGGATGAACTCGGTCCCGGGCGCGTCGGCCGCCACGTTGTCGGACATGGAGCATTCGGTGACCAGCACCACCTGCTTGGGCTTGCGGGTCAGCACGTACTCGCTCATCGCCGCGGTGGAGCCCGCGAAGTCGGCGACTTCCAGCACGTCGGCGGGACACTCGGGGTGCGCCAGGATCTCGGCGTCGGGATAGACGGCCTTGAGCTCCAGGATGTCGGCGCCGGTGAAGCGCTCATGCACCTCGCAGCGGCCCTGCCAGGCGATGATCTTCACCTGCGTCTGACGGGCGACGTTGCGGGCCAGGAATTCGTCGGGGATCAGGATCACCCGGTCGACGCCCCACTCGCGGGCCACGTGCTCGACCACCTGCACGGCGTTGGCGCTGGTGCAGCAGACGTCGGTCTCGGCCTTCACGTCGGCGGTGGTGTTCACATAGGTGACCACCGGCAGGCCCGGATAGCGCTGCTTGATCAGGCGCACGTCGGCGCCGGTGATCGACGAGGCGAGGCTGCAGCCGGCGCGCAGATCGGGGATCAGCACGGTCTTGTCGGGCGACAGGATCTTCGAGGTCTCGGCCATGAAGTGCACGCCGGCCTGGACGATGATCTTAGCGTCGGAGCGCGCGGCTTCCTTGGCGAGACCCAGGCTGTCGCCGACATAGTCGCCGACCCCGTGGAAGATCTCGGGCGTCATGTAGTTGTGCGCCAGGATGACGGCGTTCTTCTCGCGCTTGAGACGGTTGATCTCGGCGATCAGCGGCGCCTGGAGCCGCCACTCCATCGGGGTGACGTGCCGTTTGACCTTTTCCCAGAGGGGTTGGGTCGCGCGCTCCACCTCGGGGGTGAACGCAAACTGGAATCCATCGGCCACCGGAGCCTCCTTATGCTCAAGATGAGCATTTCACCGGCCTCAAAAAACGCCGCGAGGTTTGTCCCCGTCGGCGCCCGCGGATATGCTCAATTGGAGCAAAACCGTCGAATGACGATATAGACCCCCACAGGGCCGGCGCCAAGGGCTTTCACCAGAGTTTTTCTATGCCGGGTGCGGCGTCTTCTGGACGACCTCCTCCATGACCCTCGCCAAGGCCTCGGAAGAATAGGGTTTTCGCAACAGCGGCCAGGGCGCGCCATGGGCGGAGGACAGGACTTCGCCCGTATAGCCCGACGACAGGATCACCGGCAGGCCGGGTCGCAGCCGCACCGCCTCATGGGCCAGGTCGACCCCTGTCCGCGATCCCGGCATGATCAGGTCCGTGAGCATCAGGTCCAGCGGGCGATCGCCGGTCAGGATCTCGAGGGCCGCGTCCACTCCGCCGGCGCGGACCACGTCGTGACCCATGTCCTCCAGCAGGGCGGCCACCATGTCGCCGACGCTCGCGTCATCCTCCACCAGCAGCAGTCTCAGCTTGGGGCCGGCCGCGGCTGCGGCTTCCGGCGCGGAGTCGGCGATCGACGGCGGGACGCTGGTGCGGGGCAGGTAGAGCCGCACCGTCGCCCCCTTGCCCGGCGAGGATTCCACGGTGACCCCGCCGCCGCTCTGGCGGGCGAATCCGTAGACCTGGGAAAGACCCA
>DASUIJ010000264.1:0-3915 GCA_036279815.1 Phenylobacterium sp.
CGGCAAGACCCTGGACCACAACCTGGCCCTGCTGGCCCATCTCGACCGGCTGGCGGGCCTGGGCTTCCCGGTGCTGCTGGGTGTCAGCCGCAAGAGGTTCATCGCCCGGCTCGACCCCGCCGCCGGCCCGGCCGACAACCGCCTTCCGGGATCCCTGGCCGCCGCCCTCGCGGGCGCGGACGCCGGCGTCGCCGCGGTCCGGGTCCATGACGTCGCCGAGACCGTCCAGGCGCTGAAGGTCTGGGCCGCGATCCGCGCGGCCCGCTGACGCCCGTCAAACGCCCAAGAAAAAGCCCCGCTCCTCGCGAGAGGAACGGGGCTGTTCGCGTGGGGTGAAGGGTGTCAGCCCGGCTTCTTGGCCGGCGCCGACTTCTTGATCATGCCCTGCAGCTCGGCCTGGGTGGCGTTGATCACCGCCGAGCCGTCCTGGACGGCGAGGTTGGCGCCGTCGACCGCGAAGGTCTCGGTCCCCATCTTGATCGTGGCCACCTGCTTGCCGGTGGTGTCGGGCTTGATCTGGGTGATCGAACCGATGGTCGCGCCGGTGTTGTCCTTCACCGACAGCCCGACGGCGAGGGTCGCCGCGGTGGCGCTGGCGTCGGCCTTGGCGCCTGTGGTGGCGGCGGGCGAAGTCGCGGCGGCCGGAGTCTCGGCGGAAGGCGCCATGGCGCCGGCGCTCTGGGCGGCGGCGGGAAGGGCGACGGTGAGAGCCAGGGCCGCGGCCCCGATGGTAAGGATGGATTTCATGAGGTTTCCGTTTTGCGTGAAGCCTCCCCCGAAAGTCTCATTCACCCGACCATTGGGTCCTGGGCGGGGCGCGCATGGGGCCTAATCTGGGCCGAGCTCCACCTTGCGCGGCCGGTCTTCCCGCCGCGCGCAGGCCGAGCGAGCGCCGCTCAGGAAGGGCATGGCGACGGGGTCGCCGCAGGCTTCACCCCCGCCCGATGAACGGCATCTTGGTCGCCATCACGGTCATGAACTGGACGTTGGCCTCCAGCGGCAGGCCGGCCATGAACACCACGGCGTCCGCCACCGCCTTCACGTCCATCAGCGGCTCGGGCGCCAGGGTCCCGTCCGCCTGGGGCACGCCCCTGGCCATGCGGCTGGTCATCTCCGTCGCCGCATTGCCGATGTCGATCTGGCCGCAGGCGATGTCGTAGGCCCGCCCGTCCAGCGAGGTCGAGCGGGTCAGGCCGGTGATGGCGTGCTTGGTCGCCGTATAGGCCGCCGAGCGGGGCCGGGGGACATGGGCCGAGATCGAGCCGTTGTTGATGATCCGTCCGCCGCGAGGCGCCTGCGCCTTCATGATCCTGAACGCGCCCTGGGTGCAGAGGAAGGCGCCGGTCAGGTTCACGTCCACCACCCGCTTCCAGGCCTCGAAGTCCAGGTCCTCCAGCGGAACCGGCGGCGCGCCCGCGCCCGCATTGTTGAACAGCAGGTCGAGGCGTCCGAACCGCGCCTTCACGGCCTCGAACAGCGCGGCGACGGAGGCCGGGTCGGCCACGTCGGTGGGGACCGCCAGCATGGCGGAGGGATCGGGCGCGGCATGCGCGGTGATCTCCAGCTCGGCGGCGCGGCGACCGGCCAGGGCCACGCCGAATCCCGCCCCGGCCAGAGCCAGGGCCGAGGCCCGGCCGATCCCGGACCCGGCGCCGGTGACGAGGGCGATCTTTTCTGGCGTGCTCATGGACGGCTCCGGAGTTTCGGCGCGGACCCTACCAGTCGCCGCGGAGCCCAACCACAGGACGAAATCCTGTGGAGCGCATCGCCGCCCGCGCTGTCCAAATCCCCGCCGCCGGGGTATCGGCGGATATGCTGCAGCACCTGGGCAGAGTCCTGATCATCGCCGGCTCCGACTCCGGGGGCGGGGCGGGCGTCCAGGGCGACATCAAGACCGTCACCGCGCTCGGCGGCTACGCGGCCACGGCGATCACCGCCATCACCGTGCAGAACACCCTGGGCGTCACCGGGGTCTATCCGATCCCGCAGGAGGTGATCGCCGCCCAGGCTCGCGCGGTGCTGGACGATATCGGCGCCGACGCCTTCAAGACCGGCATGCTGGGCGGCGTCGAGACGGTCGAGACCGTCGCCGCCATCCTCGACGGCGGCCGGGACATCCCCGCGGTGATCGACCCGGTGATGATCGCCAAGGGCGGAGCGCCGCTGCTGGAGGACCGCGCCGTCGCCGCCGTGCGCACGCTGATGATCCCCCGCGCCGCCCTGCTGACCCCCAACGCGCCGGAGGCCGAGGCCCTGACCGGCATCGTCGTCGCCACCGCCGACGACCAGCGCAGGGCCGGCGAGGCTCTGCTCAGGCTGGGCGCCCGGGCGGTGCTGATGAAGGGCGGCCACGTGCCGGGCGACAGCGTCGTCGACCTGCTGATCACGCCCGAAGGCGAGACCGGGTTCGAGGCCCCGCGCATCGACACCCGGCACACCCACGGCACCGGCTGCGCCCTGGCCTCGGCCTGCGCCACGGGCCTGGCCCAGGGACTTCCCCTTCCGCAGGCGGTCGCCCGCGCCTGGGCCTATGTGCAGGAGGCCATCGCCCGAGCGCCCGGCCTCGGCGCCGGCCATGGGCCGCTCGACCACGCCTGGCCCCTGCGGGGCAAGGCATGAGCCGCGAGGCGCAACTCGAGGCGATCCTGCGCGCCGCGCCCAGCCTGATGGCCGTGATGGAGACGGCGCGGGCGCTCGACCTGCCCGACTGGCTGGTCTTCTCGGGCGCCGTCTACCAGCGGGTGCTCAATCACCTGACCGGTCGCGACGCCGACTATGGGATCAAGGACTACGACCTGGGCTATTTCGACCCTGAGACCTCCTACGAGGCCGAGGACCTGGTCATCAGGCGGGTCGCCGCCGCCTTCGAGCCGCCGCTGCGCGAGATGGTGGAGGTCCGCAACCAGGCCCGCGTCCACCTGTGGTTCGAGGGCCGGTTCGGCGAACCCTATGCGCCGCTCGCCTCCACCTCGGAGGCCCTGACCCGTTTCACCAGCGCCACCTTCGCGGTGGGCGCCCGGCTCGAGGCGGACGGCCGCATGACCATAGAGGCGCCTTTCGGCCTGGAGGACCTGTTCGCCCTGCGCCTGCGTCCCAATCCGGTCTGCCGGACCAACGGGTTCCGGCGCACCGCCGAAGCCGCCCAGCGCCGCTGGCCGGAGCTCACCATCGAGTCCTAGAGGTAGCCGGGGCCCCGGACCTCCATCCAGTTTTCCACCTTGGTCAGCGGGACGAAGCCGAACTGGGCGTAGAGCCCATGGGCGTCGCGGGTCGCCAGGTGCATGCGCCGGAAGCCCTGCAGGTCCGGGTGGCCCTTCATGTAGGCCACGATCAGCTTGCCCAGGCCCGCGCCGCGATGGCCCTCGTCCACGAACACGTCGCAAAGCCAGCCGAAGGTCGCCCGATCGGTGACCATCCGCGCCATGGCCGCCATGGTCCCGTCGGGCGCATAGACCCCGAGCGTCAGGCTGTTGGCGCAGGCCCTTGCGAACAGCTCCAGCGGAATGCCCTGGGCCCAGTAGCTCTGCGACCCGATCCATCGATGGGCGCGGGCCAGGTCGAACATCGCCGGGTCGTCGCACAGCGTGTAGCCGTTGGCTTGGGTGAGGTGATGGGGCATGAGGCTCCATAGCTCGACCCCGCCATCGGAGGAACCGGCGTCATGCGCCAGTGGACCATCGACGCCTTCGCCAGCGCACCTTTCCGCGGCAACCCCGCCTGCGTGGTGGAGCCCTTCGGCGCCTGGCCGGACGCGGCGTGGATGCAGCGCCTGGCCGCCGAGAACAACCTCTCCGAGACCGCCTTCCTGCTCGGGACCGACGACCCCGCCCGCTTCGGCCTGCGCTGGTTCACCCCCACCACCGAGGTCGAGCTCTGCGGCCACGCCTCCCTGGCGGCGACCCACGCCCTGTTCGC
>DASUIJ010000265.1:0-7443 GCA_036279815.1 Phenylobacterium sp.
GGCTGTCGGGGGAGGCGATGGTGGCCCAGGGCGGCGTCGGCCGGCCCGCCGGCGTCCAGGGCTTCCTGCGCCAGGGCCAGGAGACGGCCCGCAAACTGGGACAGACCGTCGCCGGGTTCATGCGCGAGCCCGCCGGCCCGCAGGTCGCCGCCATCAGCCTCGACGGCTTCGACACCCACGCCAACCAGGGCGCGGCGACGGGCCAGCTGGCCGTGCGTTTGGGCTATCTGGACGCCGTGCTGGACGGGCTCCACACCGGCCTGGGCGCAGACTGGGCGGACACGGTGGTGGTGGTCGCCACCGAATTCGGGCGCACGGCCAGGGTCAACGGCACCGCCGGCACGGACCACGGCACAGCCTCGACCGCGCTGCTGATGGGGGGCGCCCTCAAGAGCGGGGGCATCGTCGGGGACTGGCCCACCCTGAGGGCGGCCGCCCTTTACGAGAGCCGTGACCTCGCCCCCACCCTGGACATGCGGAGCCTGTTCAAGGGGGTGCTGGGCCAGCATCTGGGCGTCGACGGCGGGGCCCTGGACGCCAAGGTCTTCCCGGACAGCGCGGCCGCGCGGCCGGTGGCGAACCTGGTCTGACGGACACCGCGCCGAAGCTCAGCTTCGGCGCGGCATGCGGGACGAGGTCAGTGGGAGATCCAGCCCTCCGGCAGGTCGGCCAGCTGGACGTTCTGCAGGATCATGGTGTCGCCGTTCGGCGCTTCGATGACCACGTCGGACCCGTCCTGGGTGACCTTGAACACCGTATCGTGGTCGGCCTGAACCCGATCGCCGTCGGCGGCGGAGAAGTCCGTCACCACGTCGTTGCCCGCGCCGGCCGAGAAGTGGAACGTGTCGGCGCCCTCGCCGCCGCTCAGGGTGTCGTCGCCCTTGTCGCCCGATAGCCAATCGTCGCCGGCCCCGCCCGAAAGGCTGTCAGCGCCCTGGCCGCCCCGGATGATGTCGTTGCCGTCGCCGCCGTCCAACGTGTCGGCGCCGATATTGCCGTAGACGAGGTCGTCGCCGCCGTCGCCGTGCAGCTCGTCATCGTCCTTGCCGCCGACGACCCAGTCGTTTCCGTCATCGCCGTGCAGGGTGTCGTTCCCGGCGTTCCCCTGCATGTCGTCGAAGCCGGCGCCGCCCTGGATGTCGTCGTCGCCCTGGAAACCGCGCAGGTGGGTGTTGCCGTGGCCGCCGCGGATGTGATCGTCGCCGTCGGTGCCGGAGATGGTTTCCTCACCGTCGGTCCCGGTGTCCGTGCTGCCCGTGTCGGTGCTGTCGCCCGTCGTGCTCGTGTCGGTGGTGGTGGTCGTGTCGGTGGTGGTGGTGGTTTCGCTGCTGAGACTGTTTGTCCTGGGCCCGCCGGGCGCACGAAGCAGGTCGATGTCGTCGTCGAAATTTCCGCGATTGAACGCCATTGGAGTCTCCCAGGATGTGATCCGTTCGGCGCCGGCGCGGGCCCGCCCGGGGCCGCGCCGATGGACGCCGTCAAGGGCACTCTAGGAGGCCGTGGTGAGGAACCTTCAAATGGAATGAGTGAATCGCATTCACGAAGCTTTGCCGGAAAATACCATTCAATAACCGTCGCTTAGCGCGAACGGGAATGGTTGATGATGTCTCGCGCCCGGCCTATCTGCGATGCTTGCGGAACGGCTCCGGGTCGGCCTCGTGCTCGTCGAACCCGAATTTCGTGAATCCGGCCTTCAATTCCGGGCTGATCGGCGCTTCGAGGATCAGGGTTCCACGCGACGGATGCGGCAGGGTCAGCCGCCGCGCGTGCAGCTGGAGCTTCAGGTTCCCCGACAGTTCGGCCGAGGCGGCGGTCTTGTACTTCGGATCGCCCAGGATCGGGTGCCCCATGGCCAGCATGTGGGCCCGAAGCTGGTGGGTCCGGCCGGTGTGGGGCCGCAGCGCCATCCAGGCGACGCGGGCGCCCGCCCGGCTGATCATCGTGAACTCGGTCTCGGCGGGCTCGGCGCCCGGCTCCTTGGGTTCGGCCGGAACGACCATCTCGCGATCGCCGACGCCCTTCTTGATCAGAGGCATCTGCAGGATGCCGTCCTGCGGCCTCGGGTGGCCGAGAACCAGGGCCCAGTAGGTCTTTTCCGCCCGGCGGCGAGCGAACGAGCCGGCCAGCTTGGCCGCCGCCCCGGGGGTCTTGCCCAGCACCAGGACGCCGGACGTGTCGCGGTCGAGACGATGGACCAGCTTGGGACGATCCACGCCCTCCCCCCAGGCCGACAGCAGCCGGTCGATGTGATGCTTGGTCTTGGTGCCGCCCTGGACGGCGAGACCGGCGGGCTTGTTCAGCACCAGCACCTCGTCGTCCTCGTAGAGCACCAGGCTCTTGGCGAAGGCGGCCTCGCGGTTGTCGATCTTCTCCCGCTCGCCGGCCTTGGGCGCCTCGGGCAGCGGCGGGACCCTTATCTGGGAGCCGGCGGAGAGCCGGGTGTCCGGCTTGGCGCGGGCCCCGTCCACGCGGATCTGGCCCGACCGGGCCAGCTTCTGGATCATGATATGGTTCAGGTGCGGCCAGCGGCGCTTGAACCAGCGGTCCAGGCGCACCCCGTCCTCGCCGGCGTCCACATAGAGGGTGCGGACCTCCCTCATGCGAACAGCTTCCGGGCCACGAACAGCCCCGCGAACAGGGCCGCCACCGACAACAGCACCGAGGCGGTCACGTAGCTGGCGGCCACGCCATAGGCCCGCCGCTCGATCATCAGGGCGGTTTCCAGCGAAAAGGCCGAGAAGGTGGTGAAGCCGCCCAGCAGGCCCACGCCCAGCAGCAGGCGCAGGCGGTCCTGGTCCGCCCCGCCCCGGTGGGCCAGGAACCCGACGAGCAGGCCCATCAGCAGTCCGCCGATCAGGTTGGCCGCGAAGGTGCCATGGGGCCAGCCGGGACCGAACCAGCGAAGGGTCTGCCCTCCCAGCAGGTAGCGCGCCACCGCGCCGGTCCCGCCGCCCAGGGCCACAAGGATGATCTTGTTCATGGCCCCTTATGCGACGCGCCGAGCCGCGCGCAAAGCGGACAGGATGTCAGGCGCGCGGACCAATGGCGCCTCGCACCTCGCGGGCGTTGTAGACGTCGGGGTCCCTGGGCGCGTCGCCCTTGCCCATCACCACCTCCAGGGTCTGGGTCAGGGAGGGCCCGCCCCCCAGCTCGAAGCCCCGGCTGACACCCACGCCGACCGCCGAATGGCCGCCGAAACTCGCGCCGCCCACTCCCAGCGAGACCCGGGGTCCATTGCCGGTTTCCCCCTCGATGCGGCGATCATAGACCCGGAACCAATCATAGCCGTCCGCCAGGGCAAGGTCGGCGGCGCGCAGCAGGGCGTAGTCGGCCACCTGGGCCGCCGGAGCGCCCGGTCCGCCCCGGAAGGTGATGCGGTAACGGCCAGGTTCCAGCCGGAATTCCGAAAAGCCCACGGCCCGCGGCCCGGACGCCGGGCCATAGGCGGTCGGCGTGGGCGTGGCGCAGGCGCTGAGCGCGGCGCAGGCGGCGACGGCGAGCAGGACGGGCTTGATCATGGTCTCAGGCTCCGGGGACAACCCCATGTGAAATCAGGAACTATTGTCAGAACGGCAAGCCGGGGCCGGCCGTTCCGCTCAGTCCGCCGCAAGGCCCAGGGCGGCCAGCAGGCCGGCCATGTCAGGGGGAGTCGGGGCCTCGATCCGCGTCGTTCCGCCCTCGGGATGCGGGAAGCTGAGCGCCCCGGCGTGCAGCATCAGGCGCGGCACGGGGTGGCCCGCCAGGGCCAGGGCCCCGCCATAGCGGACGTCGCCCGCGATCGGCCGCCCGATGGAGGCCAGGTGCACTCGCAGCTGATGCATGCGGCCGGTTTCCGGGTTGAGCTCCACCAGGGCCGCCGCCTCGGTCGCCGCCAGGGTGCGATACCGGGTCCGGGCGCTCTCGGCGTCGGGGTGATCGGGCGGGCAGATGCGCATGAAGGCCTCGCGCCCGACTTCGTCGCGGCGCAGGCTGGCCGTGATCTCCCCGCCACGCGGGTCCGGCGCGCCTGGCGCGACGATCGCCCGGTAGGTCTTGGAAAACTTCTTTCCCATCATCGCCTTGCCGAGAAAACTTGCGGCCGGTTTGGTCTTGGCGGTCAGGATCACGCCGGAGGTGTCGCGGTCCAGCCGGTGGATTAGCCGCGGCCTGGCCTTGCCCGGCCTCGCAAACGCCCAGACCAACTCGTCCAGGGTGTGGACCTGGCCCCGCCCGCCCTGGCTGGACAGGCCCGCGGGCTTGTTGAGCGCCAGGATGTGGGCGTCCTCGAAGATCACCATCCCGCGCACGAAGGCGATCTCGTCGGCGGTGAGCGTCAGCGGCTTGTCGACCGCGCGCGGCTTCGGCTGCAGCTTGGCCCTCAAGCCTTCCGCTCCGCCCGGGTCTGCGCCCAGCGGTCCAGGCGCTCCTTGATCCGCGCCTCGTTCCCATCCCCCTTGGGGTCGTAGAACTTCTGCCGCGCCATCCCGTCCGGGAAGTAGTTCTGGCCGGAAAAGCCGCCCTCGACATCGTGGTCGTAGGCGTAGCCCGACCCATAGCCCAGGTCCTTCATCAGCTTGGTCGGCGCATTGAGGATGTGGGCCGGCGGCATCAGGGAACCGGTCTCCCGCGCCGCTTTCCGGGCGGCGCCGAAGGCCTTGTAGACCGCGTTGGACTTGGGCGCGGCGGCCAGGTGGATCACCAGCTGCGCCAGGGCGATCTCGCCCTCCGGCGAGCCCAGGAAGTCGTAGGTGTCCTTGGCCGCGTTGGCGAGCACCAGGGACATGGGATCGGCCTCGCCGATGTCCTCCGCCGCCGCGCGGATCAGGCGGCGGGCGATGAACAGCGGATCCTCGCCGCCTTCCAGCATCCGCGCCAGCCAATAGAGCGCCGCGTCCGGATCCGAGCCCCGGATCGACTTGTGGAGGGCGGAGACCAGATTGTAGTGGCCCTCGCGGTCCTTGTCGTAGGCGGGGCTGCGCTTCTGGAGCACCTGCCCCAGACCCTTGGTGTCCAGCGGCTTGGCGGTTCCGATGTTGAACAGGGTCTCGGCCAGGGTCAGCAGGTAGCGGCCGTCCCCATCGGCCAGGGCGACCAGGGCCGAGCGGGCGTCCGGCTCCAGCGGCAGGGCTCGGCCCTCGTGCGCCTCGGCCTTGTCCAGCAGGGTTTCCAGCGCCTCGTCGTCCAGGCGCTTCAGCACGTAGACCTGGCAGCGCGACAGCAGCGCCCCGTTGAGTTCGAAGGACGGGTTCTCGGTGGTGGCGCCCACCAGGGTGACGATCCCCTCCTCCACGAACGGAAGGAAGCCGTCCTGCTGGGCGCGGTTGAAGCGGTGGATCTCGTCGACGAACAGCAGGGTCGACTGTCCGGCCGAACGCCGCATGCGGGCCTGCTCGAAGGCCTTCTTCAGGTCCGCGACGCCGGAGAACACCGCCGAGAGCTGCTGGAACTCGTAGCCTGCCGCCTTGGCCAGCAGGCGCGCGATGGTGGTCTTGCCGGTGCCGGGCGGTCCCCACAGGATCATGGACGACAGGCGCCTAGCCTCGGCCATCCGCCCGATAGGACCCTCCGGGCCCAGCAGGTGGTCCTGGCCCACCACCTCGGCCAGGGTTTGCGGGCGCAGGCGGTCGGCCAGCGGTGATGGGGCGTGCGGCGTCAGGCCCGCGGCTTCGAACAGATCGGCCATGCGCGAACCTAGCAGGCTTCGGCCGCTCCGGTCAGGTCCGGAAGTTGGCCGTGATCTCCTGGCCGCCGCGCACGATGGTCACCTGCCACTGGCCGCCCTGAGTGGCGAGCACGCCCTTGAGATCGTTCACCGAGACGATATCGCGTCCGTTGACCCGCTTGATCAGGTCGCCGGGGCGCAGGCCCGCGTTCATGGCGAAGCCGCGGCCGATCTTCAGAACCATCACGCCCCGGCCCGCGAACGGGTCGATGCCCAGTTCCTCCGCCACGGCGGGCGACAGGTTGACCATGGTGGCCCCATCGAAGGGATGGCGGCCCTGGAAGGCCTGCTCGTCGCGGGGCGGCGTGGCGGGCGGCGCCTCGGCGCGCAGGGTCAGCGTCTGGTTCGCGCCCGCGCGGCGGACGCCCAGTTTCAGGATATCCCCGGGGCGGGCGGAGCCCACGGCGTAGGACACCGCGGCGGTGTCCACGACCGGCTTGCCGTCCACCGACAGGATCACGTCGCCCTGCCTCAGGCCCGCCCGGGCCGCCGGGCCGCCGGGCCAGATGTCGGACACCAGCGCGCCGGTGGGCACGGCCAGGCCCAGGCTGCGGGCGATATCGGCGGTGACCGGCTGGGTGTGCGCGCCCAGCCAGGGTCTCACCAGGGTGGTTCCGCCGCCCACGGCGGTCTCGACCACCCGCTTGACCATGGCGGCGGGCACCGCGAACCCGACTCCGGACGAGGTGCCCGACCGCGACAGGATGAAGCTGTTCACGCCGATCAGGTCGCCGTCCATGTCCACCAGGGCGCCGCCGGAATTGCCCGGATTGATCGCCGCGTCGGTCTGGATATAGGCCGTCGCCGCCTCGGCGTTGGGGTCGGCGGTGCGGTTGAGCGCCGAGATGATGCCGTTGGTCACGGTCTGGCCCACGCCGAAGGGGTCCCCGATGGCCAGCACCAGGTCCCCCACCTGGGCGTCGTCGGAATCGTCGATCGGCAGCACCGGCAGGCGCTCGGATCCCACGTCGATCTTCAGCACCGCCAGGTCGATGCGGGGATCGGCCAGCAGCACCTTGGCCGGGAACTCCCGGCGATCGGCCAGGGCCACGGTGATCTCCTGGCCGCCCTCGATGACGTGGTTGTTGGTGATGATGATGCCGTCGGCGCGCACGATCACGCCGGACCCGAGCGAGCCCTCGATCCGGTCGCGCGGCGCGCCCATGCCGAACATCTGCCAGAACGGGTCGGCCTGCTGGCGCACCAGCCGCTTGGACGAGATGTTCACCACGGCCGGCGCCGCGCGCTTCACCACCGGCGCGAACGAGGCCTTCATGGTCAGGCCGTCGCCGGGCGCGGAGCGGGTCGGCTGGGCCAGGGGCGGAACCTGGGCGTTGGAGCGGGCGGCGGGGTCGGAACAGGCCGCCACCAGGGCCATGGCCGGGATCAGCAGGACTCGGTTGGCGCGCATAAGCTCTCCGATGGACGAACAGGGGCGTGAATCTGCCGAGTTTTCAGGCGCAATGATGGCGAAGCTTCAGGCTGGCCGGTCCGCCGTCGGCGGAACGTCGCGGCCGAACATAACCACCAGCACCCAGGCGACAAGGCTGAGCGCCGCCCCGAGCAGGATGGTCACGCCCGACCAGGCAGGGCCCCGCCCCGCCGCCACGGCCAGGGCGAAGACCTGGGTGAAGGCGATGGGGCCGAACAGGCCGGTCAGGCTTCCGATGCCGCCCATGGCCCCCTGCAGCCTGCCCTGCTCGTCGGGGTCGACCTTGGCGGTCATCATCGCCTGCAGCGCC
>DASUIJ010000266.1:0-5400 GCA_036279815.1 Phenylobacterium sp.
GCCTGCGCTACCGCTGGCGCGGCGACGCCACCGAGCTGGAGACCATCCGCGCGCTCGGCCAGCTCTATCTCCGCCAGGGCCGGTATCGCGAGGCGCTGGAGGCCCTGCGCTCGGCGGGCCAGCGCCTGCCCGACCTGCCCGAAGCCCTGCAGCTCCAGGCCGATCTCGGCGCCGCCTTCCGCTCGCTGTTCCTGGACGGCACGGCCGACGGGCTGGAGCCGGTTCAGGCGCTCGCCCTGTTCTACGACTTCAAGGAACTCACCCCCCTGGGCGCCGACGGCGACCTGATGGTCCGCAAGCTGGTGCGCCGGCTGGTCGATGTGGACCTCCTGGACAACGCCGCCAGCCTTCTGAAGTACCAGGCCGAAAACCGCCTCGACGGCGTTCCGCGCGCCCAGGTCGCCACGGATCTGGCGGTCATCTACCTGATGGACCGGCGGCCGGAGCAGGCGCTGGAGGCGATCAACGGCTCGCGCACCACCATCCTGCCCGCCGCGCTGAACACCGAGCGCCGGCTGGTGGAAGGCCGCGCCCTGATGAACCTGGGCCGCCTCGACGCGGCGCTGGAGATCATCGAGCGCGACACCTCACGCGAGGGCCAGGACCTGCGCAGCGAGGTGGCCTGGAAGCAGAAGAACTGGCCTGTGGCGGCCGCCCTGTTCGAGAAATCGCTCGGCGAGCGCTGGAAGCAGCCGGGACCCCTGGCCAGCGAGGACGAAGGCAAGCTGCTGCGCGCCGGCGTGGCCTACAGCCTGGCGGGGGACGACGGCGGCCTGGCCCGCCTGCGCCAGCGCTACCAGGGGTTCTATGTCCAGGCGCACAATCCAGACGCCTTGCGGGTGGCTCTCTCCGGGATCCAGGAAGGCCAGCTCAGCGTCGCCGATTTCGGAAGGGTCACCGCCGACAACGAGGCCTTCGCCGGCTGGGTGGCCAAGATGAAGGTGCGCTTCAAGGAACGTCCGGCGCCCGTGGGTGCGACCCGCCAGGCCGTCGCGCCGCCCGCGCAGAAGCAGGCTCAGGCGGCGCCCGCGCCCGCGCCGGCAAGGGCGGCGAAGGGCTAGCGCCCGCCTCCCGCGAGGGGAGAAGGGACACTGGCCGATCGGGTCCTGACCCTAGGCGTTGAAGTTGAGCTTCAGGCCCGGGCGGGGCCACTTGGCCTTGAACAGCTTGCCGGTGGCCGAGCAGGTGACCCAGGCGGTGGTCATGTCCGGGCCGCCGAAGCAGATGTTGGTCACGATCAGGTCCGGGAACGGGTAGTGCTCGGTGGTTCCCGAGGGGTCGATGGCGGTGATCCCGCCGTTGATGATGGTGGCCACGCAGACCTTGCCGCCGGCCTCGACCGCCAGGCTGTCGAACAGCTGGTAGCCGGGCATGTTGACGATCACGTTGCCGGGGGCGAAGCCGGCCGGCGGGGCCAGCACGCCGGGCTCGGCCACGTCGAAGCCCCAGAGCCGGCCCAGGTTGGTGTCCGCCACGTAGACGGTCTTCTCGTCGGGCGAGAGGCCGATGCCGTTGGGCGAGATCAGGTGGTCGCGTTGGCGGCTGATATGGCTGCCGTCGATCTTGGCGTAGTAGACGCCGCCGAACTTGCGGCCCTCCGGCGTCGAGCAGCCGTGGTCGGAGAACCAGAAGCCGCCCTGCTTGTCGAAGACGATGTCGTTGGGGCCGATCAGCCGCCGGCCGTCGCACTCGCTGTAGAGGGTGGTGAGCTTGCCGGTCTTCAGGTCGTAGCGCTGGATCATGCCGCCGGTGTGGCTGGCCGGCGTGGGGCCCGGGATGGTCATGCCCTGGTTGTCCAGCCACTCGAACGCGCCGCCGTTGTTGGTGATGTAGATGGCGCCGTCCGGGCCGATGGCGGCGCCGTTGGGGCCGCCGCCGGTCTCGACCACGATCTCCTTGGAGCCGTCAGGCTTCACCCGGGTGAGGGTCTGGCGCTTGATCTCGGTGAGGATCACCGAGCCGTCGTTCATGGCGATGGGACCTTCCGGAAACTGGAAGTCCTCGGCGATCAGCTGCATGTCCATGGCGCGTATCCCTCCCGTTCGGCCGGTCGATCCGGCTCTCGCGGCGCGCACTATGACCGATCCTCCCCGCAGGGAAACAAGCGGTTTCGAACCGCCGCCGGCAATTTCCCCCGGCTTCCCGATTTGCCGGGCGATCTTGCGCCGAACGTCCGCCACGTCGGCGGATTGCGCCTCAGCGCCGTTCCAGCACCCGGATCGTGAACGGATACTCGTCGTCCTCGCTGGCCGGATAGGAGGTGGAGCGGACCTCGGTCCACTTGCTCTCGTCGAAGCCCTTGAGCACCACGTCGCCCTCGACGTCGGCGTCGACCTCGGTGAGGTAGATGCGCCGGGCGCGGGCCAGGGCGAGTTCGAACAGGGACGCGCCGCCGATGACGCACACCTCGTCGCGGCCATCCTCCTCGGCCTGTTCCTTGGCGATGGACACCGCCTCGGCGAAGTCCTCGCAGACCACGCAGCCCTTGGGCGCGAAGGAGCCGTCGCGGGAAAGGACGATATTGGTGCGGCCGACCAGCGGCCGGCGCGGCAGGCTGTCCCAGGTCTTGCGTCCCATGATCACCGGCTTGCCCATGGTGATCGCGCGGAAGTTGGCGAGGTCGGTCTTGAGCCGCCAGGGCATGTCGCCGTCGCGGCCGATGACGCCGTTGCGGGCGCGGGCGATGGGGCCGGCGGTGAGGATGGGGGTGGTCATGACACTCATCCTACCCTGAATCGGGGCGGGAGCCTCAGACCGCGATGGGCGCGGCGATGCGGTCGTGGGCCTTGTAGCCGCGGAGCTTGAAGTCCTCGTATTCGAAGGCGAACAGGTCGGACCGGTCGGCGATCTCGAGGACCGGAAGGGGCAGGGGCTCGCGGGCCAGCTGCTCGCGAGCCTGGTCGACGTGGTTCAGATAGAGGTGGGCGTCCCCCAGGGTGTGGACGAATTCACCGGGCTCCAGGCCCACCACCTTGGCCATCATCTGGGTGAGCAGGGCGTAGGAGGCGATGTTGAAGGGCACGCCCAGGAAGACGTCGGCGGAACGCTGGTAGAGCTGGCAGGACAGCTTGCCTGCGGCGACGTAGAACTGGAACAGGCAGTGGCAGGGCGGCAGGGCCATGTCCTCGACCTCGGCCGGGTTCCAGGCCGAGACGATGTGGCGGCGGCTGTCGGGATTGGTCTTCAGGCTTTCGACCACATTGGCGATCTGGTCGATCACCCGGCCGTCGGGCGCGGTCCAGGAGCGCCACTGGCGGCCATAGACGGGGCCGAGCTCGCCGTCGGCGTCGGCCCACTCGTCCCAGATGCTGACGCCGCGCTCCTGCAGCCACCGGACATTGGTGTCGCCGCGCAGGAACCAGAGCAGCTCCAGGATGATCGATTTCCTGTGCAGCTTCTTGGTGGTGAGGAGGGGGAAGCCCTGGGCCAGGTCGAAGCGCATCTGGCGGCCGAACACGCCCAGGGTGCCGGTGCCGGTGCGGTCGCCGCGCTGGACGCCGTTGGCCAGGATGTCGGCCAGCAGGTCGAGATACTGCTGCTCGGGATGGCGCGCGAGCGGGGCGGTCTCGGGGATCAGAATGCGCGCGGGGGCGTTCATCGGGCGGCTCGGCGGGAAACGTATTCGAAGTGATTCGCAGCTGATTCGCGTGATCGAGAAACTGAACGTTTTGACCCTTCCACAGGCGTTTTAGGGGACAATTTCACGCTCCATGTCGCATTTCTGAATCATTTTCACTCGACGTCAGCTTGCATTTCTGGTTGGGAACCTGCTCGATTAATCTCCCCGAGGTCGAAATTACATGTTCGTGACCGCTTTGGCCGCTGGCCTGCTGATGTTCGCCGACACCTCTCCGGCCGCCGCGCCGGATGCGCCCGCCGCCCAGACCGAGGCCGCCAAGCCCGAAATGAAGAAGGTCTGCGTCCGCTCGCGCTCCACCGACAGCAACCTGCCCCGCACGGTCTGCAAGATGATGCCCGTGAAGACCGACGCCGAAGTCGCCAAGACCGACGAGCCGGCCAAGCCCGCGTCGGAGTGACGTCGGCGGGCCCAGGCCCGTCGGGCGATTCCCAGGCAAATCAGGCGTCGTGAGGGCGATATCGCCCACGATCTGACCATCTGCGAGCGAATTGTGCTCGCGGCTGCGATGAATCCTGTCGCAGTCGGCCCCTGCATGTCCCATAACATGGATATTCGTTAACACTCGAGGTTCGATTTCATGTTCGTGACCGCTCTGGCCGCCGGGCTGATGATGTTCGCCGAAGCCACCCCGGCCGCGCCGGCTGAGCAAGCCGCCAAACCCCAGATGCAGCGGGTGTGCGTGAAGAAGAAGTCCGACAACACCAACATCCCGAAGGTGTCCTGCTACATGCAGCCGGTGAAGCCGGCCGTGGCGCCGACCGAGATGGCCAAGGTGGGCGAAGACACCGACGCCTCCACCACCCACTAGTCGCCGATCGCCCGTCGCGGCCAGGGCGGCGGGCTTCATCCCTTGAACCCGCCTTCGTCGAGGAACGCCAGTTCCTCCGGCGTGGTCGTGCGGCCGAGGCTGGCGTTGCGGTGCGGGAAGCGTCCGAACCGCACGATGATGTCGCGGTGGATCCTGGCCCATTTGAGGGTGTCCTCGTCGCCGGCCTGATCGCGCAGCAGGGCGCACAGCCGGACGGACTCGTCCTGGTCGGCGAGATCCTCGGAATGCTCGAAGGGCAGATAGAGGAACGGCCGCATCTGCGGCTCCAGCCTCTGGTCGTGGCCGCGGGCGATGGCGGCGCGGGCGAGGCCGCGGGCCTTTCCGTCGGTCGCGAAGGCGTGTCCCGAGCCGCGATAGAGGTTTCGCGGGAACTGGTCGAGCAGCAGCATGAGCGCCAGGGCGCCGTCCGCGGTGTCCAGCCAGCCGTCGTGCTCGCCGCGGGCGGCGGCGTGGTGGGCCGGCTCGTACTTCATCCGGATCTCGGCGTCGAAGACGTCGTTCTTGGCGAACCATCGCGGCGGCCCGGCGGCCCGCCAGAATTGGGTGATGTCGTTGGGGTCGGCGGCCATGGCGGCTCCTGTCGGGAGACCCATCAATCTCGGAGCCCGCGCGGCTCCGTTCAAGCTCGGTTCAGCTTGGCGGGCGCATTAACCACGGCGATGGGGCGAGAACCGCCCGCGCCCTCCCGGCCGGGCCACGCGAGAACGAAGATGAAGACGGTGATGAGAAGCGCCCTGGCGCTGGCCTTGCTGGCCTCCACGGCCGGCGCGGCCCTGGCCCAGGAAAGGCCCGAGAGCGACCACGACCGCTGGCACGACGCCGGCGAGCGCTCCCGCCCCATGCAGAGGCAGCAGGCCCCGCAAGCGCAGGTCCAGCCGCAGCAGCAGATCCAACCGCAGCAGGTCCAGCCGCAGCGGCCGCCGCGATCCGA
>DASUIJ010000267.1:0-2600 GCA_036279815.1 Phenylobacterium sp.
GGTCGGTTTTCCCTATACCAAGTACCTGAACGCCATCATGGAGGTCGACCAGTCTGCTGGGGTGCTGGTCGCCAGCCTGAAGACCGCCCGCGAACTGGGCGTGCCGGAAAACAAGCTGGTCTATCTGCACGGCTGCGCCGACGCTTCAGACCTCTGGTATCCGCTCGACCGCCAGAACTTCCACTCAAGCCCGGCCATGCGCCTGACCGGCAAGCGAGCGCTGGAGATGGCGGGAATCGGCCTCTCGGATATCGGTCACATCGACCTCTATTCCTGCTTCCCGGTGGCCGTGGAGGTCGGCGCCGAGGAACTGGGGCTGGAGCTGGACGACCCGCGCGGTCTGACGGTCACCGGCGGGCTGCCCTACATGGGCGGTCCCGGCAACAACTACGCGATGCACTCGATTGCGGTGATGATGCAGCGTCTGCGCGACGATCCCGGCTCCTATGGCCTGGTGACCGCCAACGGCTGGTTCCTGACCAAGCAGTCGACGGGCGTCTATTCGACCACGCCGCCGAAGGGGCCGTTCGACCGCCAGGACCCGAAGGTCATCCAGGCCCAGATCGACGCCCTGCCGCACCCGGCTGTCATCGAGACGCCAAGCGGCGCCGCCACGATCGAGACCTATACCGTGGTCCACGGCCGCGAGGGCTACATGATGGGGATCGTCGTCGGCCGGGATTCCGAGGGCCGCCGATTCATCGCCAACACCCCGACGGACGAGGCGACGCTGGCGGGACTTGAGGCTAAGGAAGCGGTGGGTCGCACCGGGACGGTCAGCCGCTCCGAGGACGGGACCCGCAACATTTTCGTACCGGATTGATCTGATGTCCCGACTGTACCTGATCCGCCACGGCAAGCCCGCCGCCGTCTGGGGCGAGGCCGACGAGGACCCGGGCCTAGACGAGGCGGGTCAGGCGCAGGCCAACGCGGCGCGCGACTTTCTGCTGAGCCTGCCGGAGGCGGAGCGACCGGCGCGGGTGGTGTCCTCGCCGCTGCGCCGCTGCCGCGAGACCGCCGAGCCGACGGCGCAGGCGCTGGGCGTCGAGATCGAGATCGACCCGTTCGTGGGCGAAATTCCCACGCCGAAGGCCTTGAGCGCCGCCGAGCGGCCGGCCTGGCTGCGTGCTGTGTTTCAGGGGCGCTGGAAAGACGTTGAGGGCGACCTCGACTACGACGCCTGGCGCGGCGACGTGGTGAAGGCCCTGCATGCGCGGGGCGATACGGCGGTGTTCTCCCACTATGTGGCGATCAATGCGGTGATCTCGCATCTGGATGGCGACGAGCGCGTTCTGGTCTTCCGTCCGGATCACGCCTCGATTTCCACGCTCGAAACCGACGGCGAGACCTTGACCTTGGTGGAGCGGGGGCGCGAAGCCTCTACCGGAGTTCTCTAGGTCTTCGAAGGAGCGGCCGTGGCTGCGCGCAAGATTCTGACGGTCGCCGAGATCGCCGCGGCCGACCGTGCGGCGATCGCCGCCGGGACACCGGGTCTTGAGCTGATGGAGCGGGCCGGCTCGGCCGTGGCCGACGCCATCGTCGAGCGCTTCTCCGTCCGACCTGTCTGCGTTCTCTGCGGGCCCGGCAACAACGGCGGCGACGGCTACGTGGTCGCCCGGCTGCTCAGGGAGCGAGGCTGGCCGGTGGAAGTCCGGGCGCTCGCGGCCCCGGCCAGCCCCGACGCCAAGGCCGCCGCCGCGCTCTGGGGCGATGGGCTTGTTCCGATGTCCGCGCCGCTGGAAGCACGATTGTTCGTCGACGCCATGTTCGGCGCCGGGCTGGTCCGCCCGTTGAGCGGCGAGGCTGCGGTCATGGCCGCGCGCCTGGCTGAGCACCCCGAGCTGGTCGTCGCCGTCGACGTGCCGTCCGGCCTGCCTGGCGATACCGGTGCGCCGCAGGGGCCGGTGGTGATCGCCGGTCTGACCGTCACCTTCCACGCCAAGAAGCCTGCCCACGTGCTGCAGCCGGGCCATGAGCTGTGCGGCGAAGTGGTGGTGGCCGACATCGGTCTGGCCGATGCGGCGGCCACGCTGATCGAGAACGGGCCCGAGGCCTGGCTCGCCCAGTTCCCCTGGCCGGCGCCGAACAGCCACAAGCACGCCCGCGGCCGGCTGGTGGTGGTGTCCGGCGAGGCCTGGAGCACGGGCGCGGCGCGATTGTCGGCCCGCGCCGGCTTGCGGATGGGGGCCGGCGTGGTGACGATCCTGTCGCCATCCGAGGCGCTTTCGGTCAACGCCGCGCACCTCGAGGCGGTGATGCTCAAGGGGTTCGACACCGAGGCGGAGCTGGAACAGGCCGCCGCCGATGTCGACGCCGCGATCATCGGTCCGGCCGCGGGCGTCACCGAGAACACTCTGGTCAACGTCCTGGCCCTGGCCCGCACCGGCGCGGCCCTGGTCATCGACGCCGACGCCATCACCGTCTTCCGCGACGATCCGGAGGAACTGTTCTCGGTGCTCGACGTCGATGACGTGCTGACCCCGCATCCCGGCGAGTTCGAGCGGCTGTTCCCGGGCCTGCTGAAGGACGCCCCAGAGCGCATCAGCGCCGCGCGCCGCGCCGCCAAGAAGGCCGACGCCATCGTGCTGCTGAAGGGGCCC
>DASUIJ010000268.1:0-13153 GCA_036279815.1 Phenylobacterium sp.
GCCCACCACGACGAAGGGCGGGCCCCCGTCGCGCAGCTGCATCCAGGCTTTGACGATCACTTCGGGGCCGATCCCCGCGGGGTCGCCCAGGGTCAAGGCAAGTGGGCCGTTCTTCACCATCCCTCGCGGTCGTGGCCCAGGCCCGGACCCGGACGGGGCCTGGCCTGAGCGCCACGCAGAAAACGCTTCAACGGGAGGATCTTGTGTCAGGTTCCCGATTCTCCGGGTGGGGATTTGCGGTCAGCGGGTTTCAATGGTCGCGGAGTTGCGCAGATCGCGCATGTAGCGCCGGGCGATCATGCTGAGTTGCTGGCCATAGAGCCGGTTCTCGATCTGATCGTGGCCCGCGACCTGCTCGCCGGTGGCGCGCTTGCCGCAGACGGCCACCAGGTGCAGGCCGGCGTTGGTGCGGATGGGGTCGGACACCTCGCCGGGCTGAAGGCGCTCGGCGGCCTCGCGGAAGGCGGGGGCCAGATCCTTGATCTCGGCTTCGCCCAGGTCGGCGGCCAGGACGCCGGGGATCTTTGCGGCCTGGGCCTCCAGGTCGTCGCAGCCCTTGATCTGGCCGCGCAGGGTCGCGAGCTTGACCCGGGCGGCCTCCACATCGGCGGCGGAGGCGGTCTGGGTCAGGCCGACGGCGGCCTGCTTGAGGTTCACCACCGTCGCCCCGGCGCCGGAACGCTTGTCGCGCAGGTAGATGATGTAGACGCCGTCGCGCACCGGGATCGGCTTGGAAAGCTGGCCGGGACGCATCTGCTCGAGGGCGGCGTCGACCTCAGGGGCCATCTCGCCGGCGGCGATCCAGCCGACCTCGCCGCCGCTGGCGGCGGTGGCCGAGGCCGAGAACTGACGGGCGACGGCCGGGAAGGGCGCACCCTGCTGCATCTGGGAGATCAGCTGGCTCGCGCCGTTGATGGCGGTCTGCATGCCGCCCACGCGGTTGGCGTCGATGAACACCTCGGAGATCTGGAATTGCGGCTTGGAGGCGGAGGCCGCGACGCGCTGCTGCTGGGCCTTGATCTGGTCCTCGCCGATGCGCAGGCGCGAACCGTAGCGGCCGCGAATCCAGCGCTGCCAGCTGGTCTGGGCGCGGATCTGCGAACGCAAGGTTTCGGCGCCGATGCCCTGGGCGGCGAGCTGGCTCACGAACTGCTCGCGGTTGACGTTGTTGGCCTTGGCCATTTCGCCCAGCTCCTGATCCACCTCCTCATCGGTGGCGAGCAGGTCGATCTTCTGTTCCTTCTCCACCCGGCGGAGCTCCTGGTACTGCAGGCGCTCGTCCACGAGGCTGACCAGGGCCTCGCGCTGGAACTGGGGAAGGTTTTCCTGGGTGGGCTGCACCCCGGAGGTGGCGATCAGCAGCCGCATGCGCTGAGCCAGGTCATAGGTCGAGATGATGTCGTCGTTGACCACGGCGGCCACCGCCTCGGCGAGGCCGGCGGGGGGCGCGGCCTGGGCGGGCGGCGCGGGCGGCGGCGTCTGCGCCATGACGGCGGCCGGAAGGGCGCACGCCAGTGCGGCCGCGATCAGGGCGCCGCGCGCCGGTAGGCCCGTGACTTTACGCGCACGCATCATGGCAGAGGGAGTTCCTTGGGTGGTCATGGTCTAGCGGAGGGACGCTTCGCGTTCGGATCGTCCGTTCGGACCGTTGAATTCAATGGGCATACATGGGTCCGCCCAATGTGGCGAGGGTGAGGCGTATGGTGAGCGACTCCGACTTGCCCAGGCGACCGATCACCACATCCTCGCGCCGGTAGATGACGTCGACCCGGGTGCATTCGTCGCGGTAGACCACGCCCAGGTCACGGATAACCCAGGCGTTCTGGGCCAGGTCGCGGTTGCCGTAGGCGGTGACGCCCCAGTGCTGGCTCAGGAACACCTCGCCGCCCAGGTCGACGTTCTCGACCTTGGCGCCCGCCGGATTGGCGCTGTCGCGCAGATAGCGGAAATATCCGGAGCCGCGCTTCACGGAGATGTTGGCGCCGGCTTCGGCGCGCTCGACCGTGAGATCCTCGGCGTCCAGCCGGGCGCGGGTGAAGAGGCTGAGGCCCGGCATCGGCTGAGCGTCCCCCGCGACGATCCAGTCGGAGGACTTCTGGGCCAGGCCGCTGGTGGTGGAGAAGACGCCGTTGTCGGTGTCGCGGAAACTGCGCCCGATCAACAGGCTGGCGCGGCGACCGTCGTCCCAGAGCACGCTGGCCCGGCCGCCCACATTGGCCCTGACGCCGTCCTCGTAGAGGTCGTAGCCGGGGAACTTGTTGGGCCGGAACAGATTGGTCTCGTCGAACTCGAAGGCGACCGAATCCTCATTCAGGTAGATCGGGGCCCCTGCGGCGGAGACGCCGACCCGAACCTGCCGAACCTTGGGTGAAAGAACCAATTGTGCAACAGGTTCAAGGACTACTATCGAATCCTTAAACTTCCGAACGAATGGCCAGGAGATGTCCGCGCCTGCCGCGGCCATACCGCGGGATACGCTCTTGGAACTACCGGACACCCCGTTGAGGTCGGCCAGGCTGTAGCCGTCCAGGCGCGCGTTGAGGAAGGGCGAGAGCCTGACGCCCGCGGTGCTGGTGAAGGTGGCCCGCCAGTCGGCCTCGCCGGTGACGCGGCGGCTGTCGATGCCGGGCAGGTTCAGGGCCGGCGTCAACGGGGACTGGTCGCGGGTGAGCGCCACCGCCGAACCCAGCAGGCGCAGGCGGCCGTTCATGACGTTTCCGTCCGGCTCCCAGCGGGCCTCCACGAGGGGGCCGACCACGGGGAAGGTGCGGTCATTGTCGCCGGGCCGCAGGCCCTGGATCGAGAAGGCGGCCACGGAGAACCATGACCTCTGGTCCTGCCGGGTGGCGTAGATCTGGGAAATCAGGCGGCGGTCGTCGGCCACGTAGGGGCCGCGCGCCACATAGACGTCGCCGACATCGTACTTGTCGAACAGCAGCTTGTCGGACGTGCGCTCGGCGGTGAAACCCCAGCGCCACTTCTCGTTGATGGCGAAGGCCCCGGTGGCCAGCAGGTATGACCGCGAGGTGTCGTCGCCGAAGGCGTTGCCCTTGCCGTCGAAGTCCTGGTCGTGGGTGTAGCCGAACCGCGCCTCGAGGGCGCCCGAGTGGAAACGCTGCCGGTATCGGCCGTTGAGGAACGGATTAACTCTCGTGTTAATCTGGGGACTTAGCGTGATATCCGAAGATTTCGAGAGCACCTGGACGTAGGGCTGCTCGTAGGAGACGCCGCGCCGGTTGGAGGCCCCGAAATTGGGCGGCAGGAAGCCGGACTTGCGGACCGCCTGCGGGTCCGGATGCCAGAAGACCGGCAGGTAGAGCACCGGGACGCCGAGGATCTGAATGGTGGCGTTGCGGTAATAGACGAGCTGGTGGACGTGGTCCTGGACCACCTTCTCCGCCTTGATCGACCAGGAGGGGTGTTTCGGCGTCCCGTCGGCGGCGCAGATGTCGCAGGGCGTGTAGATCGCCCGGTTCAGCTCGTTGACGTTCTCGTTGCGGCGCACGGCGCTGGCGGCCGCGAGCTTGACCGGCGGCATGTCGGCGGTCGCCGGCATCCGGGTGGAGAAGCCCTGGATCACCCCGGCCTGCATCTTGTCGTCGAGGACGATGTGGTCGCCGTACTCGACACTGCCGTCGTCGTTGATGATCTGCACGTCGCCGGTGGCGGTGATGACTCCGCGAGCCTGATCGTAGACCAGCTCCTGGGTGCGCAGGGTGCGGCCCTCGTAGCGGACTTCGACGCCGCCGCGCGCCGTGATGGTCTTGGCCTTGTCGTCGCGGATGACGAGGTCGGCCTCCATGTACATCTCGCCAACCTTCAACCCGTCGGCGGGAGGAGTCGTGCGCGCGGGTGCGGCCGGCGCGGGCGCGTCGGCGGCATGGACGAGCCCCGCCCACGACAGGACGACCAGCGCCACGCCTGCGAGCAGGCCGCGCTTGACCGAGGCTGTACGCCCACCTGAACTCATGAACTCCCCTCTCGCGGCGACCACAGGGATGGATAGCCGGGTCAGCCAGCGATTCAACCGTCTTCGGTGTAGCAGAGCAGTGTCAGTCCCGACAGCAGGGCGACGACCGGCGGCGCCCACGCGGCCAGGAACAGCGGAATGATGTCGGCTCCGGCCAGAGCGCCGGCGAACTGATTGAAGAAGAAGAAGACGAAGCCGATGGCCGCGCCGGCTCCGGCCAGGCCGCCCAATCCCCCCAGGCGCATAAGGCGCAGCGAGAAGGCCGCGGCCAGAATCGACATGGCCGAGAACAGCAGCGGCGTGGCCATCAGCTGCTGGTACCGCAGCCGGTAGCCGCCGGCGCTGAAGCCGGCCTGTTCGGTCTGGCGGATCGCCGCCGGCAGGCGCCAGAAGGCGATGGCCTCGGGCGAGGAAAACCGCTCCATGGCCGACTCGGCGTCGAGGCTGGATCGGATGGACAGCGAATCGGAGCGCACCGAACTCTCGCCGGCGGTGGCCTCCCGCACGTCGGTCAGCCGCCAGAAGCCGGGCAGCAGCCGGGCCTCGGCGGCCTCGAGCCGGCGCTTGAACTGGGGCAGGCCGCGCTCGTCCTTCTGGTAGACGAACAGCGACACGCCATGCAGGCGCACCGTGCCCTCGAAGGTGTCCCGCGCCTTGGCGTGGATGACGATCAGGTTGCGCTCGTCGCCCTGGCGCAGCCAGACCTCCTTGGGCGTATCGGCGAGATAGTTGTCCATCAGGGTCGCGCGGTCGGCCTCGAAGCGTGCGCTGAGCGTGGCGGCCAGCGGATTGAACAACATCACCGTCACGACCCCGGCCCCGAAGGCCGCCGCCGCCGAGGGCAGGATGAACCGCCAGGCTGAAACGCCGGCCGCGCGCATGGCCACGAGCTCGCTGGTCCGGTTCATGCCCACATAGGCGCTGATGCCGCCGGCCAGGAACACGAAGGGCAGCAGCAGCAGGATCAGGCCGGGGGCCTTCAGCAGGGTCAGGCCGAACAGCTGGCCCACCCCGACATCGGCGCGGACGCCCACCGAGCGGGACAGGTCGACGAACTGGACCAGCATGATCACCGAGGCGATCACCGCCAGGGCCGCGCCGACCCCGGCGAAGGTGCGGGCCAGCACGTAGCGTTCGAGGCGACCCATCCCGATCATGCCGCCCTCATGGGCCCGGCGACCTGCGGCGAGCCGCGCCGGCGCATATCGATGAACCGCGAGACCCGCTGGCGGAATATGCCATTCAGGGCCCAGGCGGCGCCCAGGATCGGCACGGCGTACTGAACGATATTCAGCCAGGGCTCGCCCTCGGCGGCGGCCTCGACCACAAATCCCAGAATGCGGACCACCGCGGCGACGCCGCAGATGATGGCGATGCGTCGGCCGTATCCCAGGCGCGAAAAGTTGCCGCCGATGATCGCCCACATCGCGAAGCACATGAAGGTGAGGTTGTAGAGCGGGGTCGAGAGTCGCGCGTGACCCTCGGCCAGGAGCTTGTCGCGGTTCCGCTTTTCCCAGTCCTGGGTGAGGTCGGGGAACAGCAGTTCGTGCAGGTAGCGGTCGGACGGCTTGTAGTGGACGAGGTCGGTGGCGTTGACGAAGCTCGACAGCTCGAAGGGATAGTCGTCGGTGGTGAGGTACTGCAGCACCCCGGACCGGGAGAATTCCTGGATGGAGACCTTGTGCATCTTCAGCACAGGTTTTCCGGCCTGCTTGGTGAGGCGGCCCTCGTCGGCGGTGTAGGTGGTCGCGCCGCCGTCGTCCTTGGTCTGGTGGATGAACAGGTTGTGCATCAGCCCGCCGTTGTCGATCGACTGGGCGTAGACGGTGAGGCCGGGCGCGGGGGCGGTGAATTCGCCTTCGCGCACCAGGGTGGCGGCGAGGTCGGTGCGAACGTCGAACAGCACTTCGCGCATGGCCCGCGAGGCGGCCGGCTGGATGAAGAGGTTCAGGAACAGGGCGATGACCGTGATCGCGCCCGCCAGGCGCAGGCCCGGCGAGATCACCCGCCAGCGGCTCATGCCGCCCGCGAAGCAGACCACGATCTCCTGGTCCACGTGCAGCCGGTTCAGGGCCACCAGGGCGGCCACGAACAGGGCGATGGGCATGACCATGTTGATCAGCTGAGGCATCGCCATCAGCGTCACCTGCAGGAAGATCAGCGCGCTCTGCCGTTGGCTGACGATGATGTCGAGCTGGGTCAGGCTGGTGGAAAGCAAGGCGACCGCCGTCAGGGCGGCCGTGGCGAGCACGGTCGGTCCCAGGAGCTGGCGAAGCAGGTATCTGTCGATCAGTCGCATTCGGAAGAAAATGGGTCCCCGCAGGCGATTTGGCGCGCCCAGGAAGCGAACCTGCTCTAAACCATGCGTCGCCGCGCCGCACAACCGTCGCCAGACCGGGATGGGTGGCCGCATCCCACGGGGCGCAGGCTGCGCCCGATCATGGTTTGAGAGAATTAGATGCTGATTGAGTTTGTCTCGGCGGACGCCGCGCTTCCGGAGAAGTCGGTGCTGGCGGTGGTGGTTTTCGAAGGCCAGGCGGAAGGCGCCGAGGGCGGCGCCTACGCCCGCGCAATAGCTGCGGCCCGGTTCACCGGCGCCAAGGGGCAGGTTCTTGATGTCCTGGCGCCGGCCGGCGCGGACCGGGTCCTGCTGGTCGGAGCCGGCAAGCCTGACGAATTCGACGCCATGGGCGCCGAGCACGCGGCGGCCTCCGCCTATGGCGCGGTCAAGGCCTCGGGCCTGAAGACGCTTCGGGTCAAGCTGCCGAACGGCGACGCCGGCGCGGCGGCCCGCGCGGCCCTGGGCGTGCGGCTGGCGGCCTATCGCTTCGACAAGTACCGGACCAAGGAAGCCGCCGACAAGAAACCCTCCATCGGCAAGACCGAGGTGGTGTGCGCCGACGGCGACGGAGCCCGTGCGGCCTTCGCGCCGCTGGCCGCCCTGGCCGACGCGGTGGCCTTCTCCCGCGACCTGGTCTCGGAACCGTCGAACGTGCTGTACCCGGCCGAGTTCGCGCGCCGGGTGAAGGCGCTCGAGAGCCTGGGACTGGAAGTCGAGATCCTCGGCGAACCCGAGATGCACAAGCTGGGCATGGGCTCGCTGCTGGGCGTGGGGCAGGGCTCCGTCCGCGAAAGCCAGCTGGCGGTGATCAAGTGGAACGGCGCGCGCGACGCCTCGGCCCAGCCGGTGGCCTTCATCGGCAAGGGCGTGTGCTTCGACACGGGCGGCATCAGCATCAAGCCCGCCGACAACATGGAAGACATGAAGTGGGACATGGGCGGCGCGGCCGCGGTGGCCGGCCTCATGCACGTGCTCGCCGGCCGCAAGGCCAAGGTCAACGCGGTGGGCATCCTGGGCCTGGTGGAGAATATGCCCGACGGCAACGCCCAGCGTCCCGGCGACGTGGTCACCTCCATGTCCGGCCAGACCATCGAGATCATCAACACCGACGCCGAAGGCCGCCTCGTCCTGGCCGACGCCATCTGGTACTGCCAGGACCGGTTCAAGCCGAAGTTCATGGTCGATCTGGCGACGCTGACCGGAGCGATCATCATTTCGCTGGGCAACGATTATGCCGGTTTGTTCAGCAATAACGACGAGTTGTCGGACAATCTTCTGGCCGCTTCCAAGGCCGAGGGTGAGCCGTTGTGGCGGATGCCGCTGCCCCCCCAGTACGACAAGAACATCGACAGCGTGATCGCCGACATGAAGAACACCGGCGGGCGGCCGGGGGGCTCGATCACCGCGGCCATGTTCATCCAGCGCTTCGTCAACGGCCTGCCCTGGGCGCACCTGGACATCGCCTCGACCGCCTGGAAGAAGCCGTCGACGGTGCCGACGATCCCGGAGGGCGCCACCGGTTTCGGCGTACGCCTGCTGAACCGCATGGTGGCGGAGAAGTACGAAGACTAGGCCCTTGCGCTGGGTCCTGTTGCACAGCCCGCTGACCGGTCCGGCCGTCTGGCGGGCCGTGGCGACGGAGGCGGCGCGCCTGGGCGTCGACGTCACGGTTCCCGACCTGCCCGACCTGACGCGGATCACCGCGCCCTTCTACCCGGCGCTTGGGGCCGCGGTGGCCTCCCAGATCGTGGGCGATGCGCCGGCGGCGCTGATCGTCCATTCCGGTGCGGGCGGGCTTGCGGTTTCGGTCGCCGAGGCGGCCAGGGGCGGCATCTGCCAGGTGGTGTTCGTCGATGCGATCCTGCCGCACCCGGGACGGAGCTGGTTCTCCACGGTGGGGACGTCCATGGCCGAAACCCTGCGGGCCACGATCAAGGACGGGGCCGTTCCGCCCTGGGATCAGTGGTTCCCGCCGGGCGCGCTGGCGGGGCTGATCACCGACCACACCATGCGCCGGACCTTCGAGCGCGAACTGAGGCCGACGCCGCTGGCTTTCCTGGACGAGGCGGCGCCGGACCGGGAGCTGCCGCAGGCCGTGGGCTGGAGCTATCTGCGGCTTTCCAAGGCCTATGAAGCCGAGGGGGCGGAAGCCCGGAGGCTGGGCCGCCCGACCCTTCGGCGCGACCTGCACCACCTGGCGGCGATGACGCATCCGCGCGAGGTGGTATCGTCGCTCAGAAACCTGATCCGGGGATAGGCGTGGCCGAAGCCGCTTGCGAAGTCTGGTTCTACCACCTGGAGCGCACCGGCCTGGACCAGGCCTTGCCCGAACTGCTGGAAAAGACCCTGGCCCGGGGCTGGAAGGCCGTGGTGCGCGCGCCGCAGCCCGAGCGCATCGAGCACCTGGACGGCTGGCTGTGGGCCTATCGCGACGAAAGCTTCCTGCCCCACGCCACCGCGGATGAACCGGGGGCCGCGCGCCAGCCGATCCTGCTGACCACCGGCCCGGACAACCCCAACGCCGCCGACGCCCTGTTCCTGGTGGACGGCGCCGAGCCGGGCGACCTGACCGGCTACACCCGCTGCGTGGTGCTGTTCGACGGCGCGGACGAGGCGGCGCTGGCGCATGCGCGGCGACAGTGGAGCGCCATCAAAGGGGCCGGATTTCCGGTGAGTTACTGGAAGCAGCAGACTCGCGGCTGGGAGAAACAGGCATGAACCGACGCATCCTCGCCGCAGCGATGCTGCTGACCCTGGCGGCCTGCGCCAACGAGCCCATGGGACCGCCGCCGTCCTCGCCGTCGCCGTCGTCGAGGCCTCCGCCGCCTCGCCCGCCTCCGGCGTCGACCGCGCGGCCGGTTCCGCGGCAGAGCGCCGACATGTGCGGCGCCTCGAAATTCCAGGGCCTGGTCGGTCGGCCGCGCACCGAAATCCCGGTGCCGGTGATGCCGTCCCTGCAGCGGGTGGCGTGCACCACCTGCCCGGTGACCATGGACTACAATCCCCGGCGCCTGAATTTCTTCTTCGACGCCGAGAGCGGGCGCATCAAAGAGGTGAAGTGCGGCTGAGCCGCCGCCGCGCGGCCGGCCCCGCTAGTTGATCGCGAAGCAGTAGAACAGGCCCTTGCCCCCGGTGGCGACGAGGTCGGGCTGGGAGCAGCTGCGCGACTGATGGGCCGCGTTCCAGGAGGTGGGGTCCGGGCCGCCGCCCTGGCGGTCGTGATGGCCCAGCATGGTGCGGCTGGGGCCGGACGACGTCCAATTGTTGCAGGTCAGATTGTCGGGCGCCGCCGGGGCGGGGGTTCCGGCCGGGGCGTTGGCGGGGGGCGGCGGGGCGACCGGCGGGGCGAGGCGCCCGTCGGCGGTCGAGCCGGTCATGATGTCGTGGGTGTTGGGCGTGTCGCCGCGGCCGTTGATCTGCTCGCCCAGCTCGCTGAGCGAGACCTGCTTGCCCAGGTGGTTGCCCGGGCTGTGAAGGTCCTCGACGCTGGCGGCCACCTGAACGCCGCGGGCGTTGAACCACGGGCCCTTGCCGATTCGGTCCCGGGCGTTGACCGGCCCGGTCCCGTCGCCCGTGCTGCTGAGATAGGCGCGCCAGGTGCGTCCGCCTGCGCCGGCCTTGGCGGCCAGGCTCTGGCACCAGGCGTCCGCGCCGGCCAGTCCGCCCAGGTCGCCGCCCTTTCCAGGGCCCGTGCTGGTGATGAAAAAGCTCATTTTCCTGGGGGCCAGGGGCGGGGGAGCCGTGTTTTCGGCGGATCCGCTGGCTTCCGCTGCGGCGAAGCCCGCGCCGGCGGCGACGATCACCAGGGCCAGGCTGAGCGCGCGCTGGGTCTTGGACAGTTTCATGGCGGCGCTCCCCTATGCCGGACTATGGTGGAAGGATAGCGCCTGGTCCCTGGAAGGGAAGCCACTCAAGGCCAGGCCGCCAGGGTATTGGGGAGACCGGTATGTCGGAGACCGACGAGGCGATCGCAGGGGCCATGGCCTGCCTGGACGAGTTCATGCGCGCCTTCAACGCACGGGACATCGAGGCCTGGGGCAAGACCTTCAACTATCCGAGCGTGCGGTTCGCGTCCGGGACCATGACGATCATCGAGCCCGGCTATCATCAGCCCGGGATGTTCGAGCGCGGGGCGCTGGCGGACTGGGACCATTCGGCCTGGGAACGGCGCGAGGTGATCCATGCGGGGCCGGACAAGGTGCACTTCGACACCCGGTTCACGCGCTATCGCAAGGACGGCAGCGTGATCGGCGGTTTCGATTCGATCTATGTGATGACCCGCGAGAACGGGCATTGGGGCGTCAAGGCGCGGTCGAGCTTTGCGCCCTGACCGCGCCTGTCGCGAGTGAGGCCTAGTAGCGGCGGTACTCGTAGTGGCAGTTCTTCTTCGAATTGTTCTTGGCGATCTCGTGCCCGGCCACGGCGCCGACACCGGCTCCGATGAGCGTGCCGCCGGTCTTGCCGCCGCCGCTGGCGACGGCGTTGCCGACCAGCGCGCCGCCGAGGGCGCCGACGATGGTGCCGGTGTTGGCCGCGTGCCGGTTGTTCTTACAGACCCAGACCTTGTGGGTGCCGTGGCGCGGCGCGGCGTCGGCCGCCAGCGGCGCCGAGGCGACGGCGAGGGCCGATAGGACCAGCGCGGCGGAGGTTCTCAGATTTCGCATAGGGATCTCCGTAGTGGTTCCGTCGGAAAGGTGACAGTCGGGTGCCGTAACCCCCGAACAAGGCGAAGGTTGCCCCACCGGCCTTGAACCTCGGATGAACGGATCGGTGCGGGCGGCCCAGGATGATGCGGCCGGGCTGGGTCAGTTCATGTGGGAGAAGCTCTGCATCAGGCGGAAAACCGCCGGGAGCATCAGGACGCCCAGCAGGCAGGGGAAGATGAACAGGATCAGGGGGACGGTGAGCTTGACCGGCAGGGCCAGCGCCTTCTCCTCGGCCCGCAGCATCCGCTTCTGGCGCATGTCGACGGAGAACACGGACAGGGTCTCGCCCAGGCTGGTGCCCATGTCCTCGGACTGGCGCAGCATCGTGGACAGCGCCCGGGCGTCGTCGATGCCCAGGCGGTCGGCGAAGGCGCTCCAGGCCTCCTTGCGCGACTTGCCGGCGCGCAGTTCGAGGGTCAGCAGCCGCAGGTGGATGGCGAGGTTCGGGTAACGACGGGCAAGCTCGTCGGAAACCCGGGCGACGGCGGCGTCGAGGCTGAGACCGGCCTCCACGGAGGCGACCAGGAGGTCGAGCAGGTCGGGGAAGCCGTCGCCGTATTCCAGCTCGTTCTGGCGCTGGCGGTAGCGCAGGAACTGATCGGGGCCCCACATCGCCGCGGACGCCAGGACGAAGGCCATGGCGGCCGGGGTGGGGCCGCCGCCCTTCAACGCCATGGGCATGAGCAGGACCGCGCCCACCGTCGCCACGCCGAGCGCCCCGGCGCGGGCGCCGAGATAGAGCACGGCGGCCTCGCGGCCATGAAAGCCGGCGCGGGTCAGGCGCATGCGGATGTCGGAGATCTGGGACGGATCGCGCACGGCGGCGCTCTGGCCCATGCGGCGCATGCCCTCGAAGAACGCGCTGCGGGGGTTGGGCGGCGCGGCGAGGCCGACCATCGGGGCGTTCTGGAACCGGGCGCGCCGGATGGCGCGCGACCGCAGCTCGCCCGCGGCGAGCGCGGCGGCGACCAGCGCCGTGACCGTGAGAAGCCCCAGGCCGAGGGTGGTGATGAGGGACTGCAGACCGAGGAAATCCATGGTTCAGATCCGCATGTCGACCATGCGGCGCATGATCACGTTGCCGACGAAGACCCAGAAACCCATCACCGCCAGCCCGGTCTGGATGAAGCTTTCGTGGATCACCTCGCCGTAGAAATTGGGCGAGAGCAGGTTGAGGGCGCCGCCGGCGATGAACGGGGCGGAGGTGAGGATGATGGCCGACACCCGTCCCTCGGCCGAGGCGGCCTTGATCTTCAGGCGCATGCGATGGCGCTCGCGCACGGTGGAGGCGTTGAGCTTCAGCAGGCCGGTCAGGTTGCCGCCGGCCCGCTCCTGCAGGCGCACGGTGGCGGCGAAGAGGTCGACGTCGGGGTGCTGGCAGCGCTGGGACATGCGCTCCACGGCCTTTTCGAGGGTGGCGCCGTAGGAGATCTCGTCGGACGCCATGCCGAACTCGGTGCCGATGGGGTCGGACATCTCGCGACCGACCAGGGAAATGGCGGTGGGGACCGGGTGGCCGGCCTCCAGGCTGCGCACGACGATCTCCAGGGCCTGGGGAAGCTGGTGACCCAGGGCCTTGCTGCGCCGCGCGCCCATGAACTTCAGGAACAGGATGGGGCCGCCGACGCCCAAGGCCAGCGCCCCCACCGGGACGAGGAAGATGTTGCGCGTCAGAAAATATCCCAGCGCCGCGCCGGTCAGGGCGGCGCCGCCCGCCACGATCGCCCAGCGCCGGGGGTCGTAGGGCACGCCCGAGCGCAGGATCAGGTCGGCGAACCAGGCGCCGGTGCGGTCGCCGTTCGTGTTCAGGCCCCGCTGCTTGCGCAGCTCGACCACCAGTTCGGCGATGCCGCCGACCTTCTCGGCCACCACCAGGCGACGGTTCACCTTGCGCTTGACCTGGGCCGTGCGCAGCAGGCCCGTCGCCGCCTGACCGGCGGTGAACACCGCGGCGAAACCCAGGATCAGGTATGCGGTCTGGACGTCGAACTTCATCAGCCGAGCACCCGGGAGGGATCGAAATTGGCGGTGTCGTAGTGGATGCCGCGGCGGGTCATCTCGTCCAGGCAGCGCGCGCGCAAGCCGGTGGCGCGGAACTCGCCGTGCACCGTCCCGTCGGTGCTGGTGTGGGTGCGG
>DASUIJ010000269.1:0-4962 GCA_036279815.1 Phenylobacterium sp.
CGCGAGCGAGCGGGCGCTCGTGCGGATCGACATGTCCGAGTACCGCGAGCCGCACACGGTCGCGCGGCTGATCGGCTCGCCGCCCGGCTACGTCGGCTACGGCGAGGGCGGTCAGCTGACCGAGCCGGTCCGCCGGCGCCCGTACAGCGTGATCCTGCTCGACGAGATCGAGAAGGCCCACCCCGAGGTCTGGAACGTGCTGCTGCAGCTCATGGACGACGGGCGGCTGACCGACGGCGAGGGCCGCACGGTGGACTTCACCAACGCGGTGATCGTCATGACCTCCAACCTCGGCACCGCCGATCTGCGCAAGGCCAACCTCGGCTTCACCAAGATCGACGAGGCCGTGAGCTACGAGCGCATGAAGGAGAAGGTCAACGACGCCCTCAAGGTGCACTTCCGGCCCGAGTTCCTGAACCGGATCGACGAGATCATCCTCTTCAAGCGGCTGGGCCGCGCGGAGATGGATAACATCGTCAGGATCCAGCTCCAGCGGGTCGAGAAGCTGCTGGCCGACCGGCGCATGTCCATCGCCCTGGACGCGGCGGCCACCCACTGGATCGCCGAGCGCGGCTACGACCCCGTCTACGGGGCCCGGCCGCTCAAGCGGGTGATCCAGAAGGACCTGGTCGACCCCATCGCCCGCAAGCTCCTGGCGGGCGACCTCCAGGACGGCTCGGTGATCGACGTCTCCGCCACGGACGAGGGCCTGCAGATCGGCAAGGCCAAGGTCCACTAGCCGGCGTCCCTCTCCCTCGCCAGGCGGGGGAGGGGGTCCGCTAGAGCTCCAGCGCCACCGCGCGGCCGCCCTTGATCTCCACGCGGCGCATGATCGCCATCTCCGGCGCTCCGCCGCCCTGGGGCTTGGCCACCAGGATCACGAACCAGCCGCCGTTCGCCAGGCCCTGGAAGCTGAAGCGGTCGCCGGCGTCGCAGGTGGTCCGCCGGATGAAGGCCGAATAGTCGCCGCTGGGGGCCGAGGGCGTGCGCGCCCGCACCTGCTCCACCGGCAGGGCCGAGGATGTGGGCGAATTGTAGAGGATGGTCATCCGCCGCCGGGTCCACGGGGTCTCCGGCGTCAGGATCACGCTCGCGCCCGAACAGACATAGCGCCGCGCGCCGGTGCGGAAGCTCAGATGGCCGTCGATCCGGCCTTTTCCAGGCACCGCCGACCAGGAGAAGTCCTGGGATCGGAACACGGTCGCGGAGGGCGGGGCGCCCTTGGGCGGCGGGGGCGGCGGGGGCGGTCCCATGCGCGGGCCCGTGGCGCAGGCCGACAGCAGCAACAGGGCGGCGCCGGCCAGGATAAGACGTGCGGAGGTCATAGCTCGGCAGCATATGCGTCCCAGCCCGGCCCCGCCAAGGCCTTCCTGATGTCAGTCCTCGCCTCGCACCTTGCCGCGCATGGCCTTGACACCGCCCCGGCGCACCTTGCCCTCCACCCGACGGACCTTCGAGGCCAGGGTCGGCTTGGTCTTCTTGCGCGGCGGGGGCGGCGGCTCGGCGGCCTTGCGGATCAATTCCGACAGCCGCTCCAGCGCCTCCGCCCGGTTCCGCTCCTGGCTGCGGTGGGTCATGACGTTCAGCACCAGCACCCCGTCCAGGGTCAGCCTGCGTCCCGCCAGCTTCATCAGCCGCAGCGCCACGTCGTTGGGCAGGGAGGGGGAGCGGCGCACGTCGAACCGCAGCTCCACCGCCGTCGAGACCTTGTTGACGTTCTGCCCGCCCGGTCCCGCAGAGCGCACGAACCGCTCGATGATCTCGTCGTCCTGCAGGGAGATGGTGGGTGTGATCTCGATCACCGGCTTTTCCGAGTCCCTCGTTTCGCCTAAGCTTAGCCCATGAGTTCCTTCGCGACCTTCATGCACGTAAACCTTCGCGCCGCCCGGTCCGGGCTGGCGGGTGGGGTCGTGCGCTAGGAAACTCGCGAAACGCCGCATCCGACACCAGCCCCGCCGGCTACGGACGGGGCTTTTTTCTGGCCCCTCCGCCGCCCGCCTCCGGAGAGAGCCATGAGCCCGCCATCCCAAGTCCTGGTCCGCGCCACCGAGCCGGAGGACATCCCCGCCGTCACCGAGGTGATGAACCAGCCGCGGGCCGTGTGGGGCACGCTGCAGGTCCCCTTCGTCAGCGTCGCCGCCCGCCGCAGGCGCTTCGAGGCCACGCCGCCCGGCCACCTGCGCCTGGTGGCGGTCATCGACGGCAAGGTGGTCGGCACGGCCGGCCTGGAGCCGTCCGATCACCCGCGCCGGGCGCACGCCGGCTCCATCGGCATGGCTGTCCACGACGCCTATTCCGGCCGCGGGGCCGGAACCGCCCTGATGGCCGCCATGGTCGAACAGGCCGACCGTTGGCTGAACCTCAAGCGGCTGGAGCTCAACGTCTATGCCGACAACGCCCGCGCCATCGCCCTCTACGAGCGGTTCGGGTTCGAGCGGGAGGGACTGCACAGGGCCTATGCCTGGCGGGACGGGGCCTATGTCGACTCGCTGGCCATGGCGCGCCTGCGGCTCTGATCAGGCCTTGCGGCAGGCGGGACACAGGCCGCGGGCCTCGAGGGTCACGGCGCGCACGGCGTAGCCGGAGCGGGCGGCGGCGGCGAACTGGGCCTCGAAGTCCGGCTCGAATTCCTCGGCGGTCCCGCAGCAGTCGCAGATCAGGAACGCCGCCCGGTGCCCGTCGCTGCCGATCCGGCAGGGGACATAGGCGTTGAGGCTCTCGATCCGGTGGGCGAAGCCCAGCCGCTCCAGGAATTCCAGCGCCCGATAGACGGTGGGCGGCTTGGCCGCCTCTCCATGGGCCCCGAACGCGGCGATCAGGTCGTAGGCCTTCAGCGGGCCATCGGCCTCCAGCAGCAGCTCCAGCACCCGTCGCCGGGGTGCGGTCAGGCGCTCCTGGGTCTGCGCGCAACGCACCTCGGCCTGACTGAGCGCGACGTTGAGGTCGCCTCCGGAAAGGCCTGGATGTGCGCCGTCTTCGTGGTGGCACTCGGCTCCCATGCCCATTGGCTACCCGTCTCCGGCCTTTCCCGCAACCGATGGCGTCGGATCGCTTGACGTATGGTTATGTTATCTCATAACACCCTGCGATGTTACTTCATAACAGTAAGCCTGCCGGGCGGGCTCTCGCAGGGGATTTCATGGTCAGGTCCGCCCTTTTCGCCGCCGCGAGCCTCGCCGTGCTGGCGGCCGCTCCCGCCCGGGCCGCCGAGCCGGAGACCGAAGTCTCCGAAATCCTGATCACCGCCCACCGCCTGGACGTGGCCCTGCACTCGATCGAGCCGGCCCTGGGCGCCACGTCCTTTTCGATGGCCCAGCAGTTCATCACCGACCTGCCCGGCGGCGCCAACACCCAGCTCAACCAGGTGATCCTCCAGGCGCCCGGCGTCACCCAGGACGGCTTCGGCCAGCTCCACGTCCGCGGCGACCACGGCAACATCCAGTACCGGCTCAACAACGTGATCCTGCCGGAGGGCCTCGGCGGGTTCGGCCAGGCGCTCAGCCCCAGGCTCGCCGCCAATATCGAGCTGGTCACCGGCGCCCTGCCGGCCCAGTACGGCCTGCGCACGGCGGGCATCATCAACATCACCACCAAGAGCGGCCTGCGGACCGGCGGCGAGGCCTCGCTCTACGGCGGCAGCCACGGCGTCTTCACCCCCAGCCTGGAATACGGCGGCGGCTGGGGCGCCAGCAGCGGCTTCGTCTCGGCCACCTACACCGACACCCGGCTTGGCGTGGAGAGCCCCGACGGCCGCGCCGACCCGCTGCACGACCACAGCCGCCAGGGCCAGCTGTTCGGCTATTTCGACCACATCCTCGATCCCTCCAGCCGCGTCTCGCTGGTGGTGGGGACCTCGCAGCACACCTTCGAGATCCCCAATGTGTCCGGCCTGCATCCGGACCTCGGCCTGACCGTCTCCGGCGTGAGCGACGCCCTCAGCGACCGCCTGGACCAGCGCCAGCGCGAGGGGACCAGCTACGTCATCGGGACCCTGCTCAAGACCACCGACAGCTTCACCGGCCAGGCCTCGCTGTTCGCCCGCTATTCGACCCTCAGCTACCGCCCCGACCCCCTGGGCGACCTGCTGTTCGCCGGCATCGCCCAGGACGCCCGCAAGCGCGACACCGCCGTGGGCCTGCAGGCCGAGGGCGTCTACACCCTCAGCGACAGCCACACCCTGCGCGGCGGCGTGATCGTCCAGGCCGACCGGGCGGTCAGCAAGACCCGCTCCCAGGTCCTGGCCGTGGACGCCAACGGCGACCAGGTCGGCGACACCCCCCTGGTCATCGCGGAGAATTCCACCACCCACGCCCAGACCTATTCGCTCTACCTGCAGGACGAGTGGAAGCTGGCCGACGGCCTGACCCTGAACTACGGCCTGCGCTACGACCAGCTGCACGCCTTCCGGGACGAGGACCAGCTCAGCCCGCGGGTGAACCTGGTCTGGGAGCCGGCCGACGGGACCACGCTGCACGCCGGCTACGCCCGCTACTTCACCCCGCCGCCCTTCGAGCTGGTGGCCTCCGAGCAGGTCGGCGCCTTCCAGGGCACGACGGCCGAGGCTCCCGGGACCCTGAACGACAGGCCCTATTCCGAGCGGACCCACTATTTCGACGTGGGCGCTGAACAGAAGATCGGCGCCCTCAGCCTCGGCGTCGACGTCTACTACAAGAAGATCCGCAACATGCTGGACGAGGGCCAGTTCGGCGCTCCGATCATCCTGACCCCGTTCAACTATCGGGTCGGCGAGGTGAAGGGCGTGGAGTTCACCGCCGGCTACGCCAGGGGCGCCTTCTCCACCTATCTCAACCTTGCGGTCTCGAAGGCCCAGGGGAAGGGCATCGTCTCCAGCCAGTTCAATTTCGACCCGGCGGACCTGGCCTTTATCCGCGACCACTTCATCCACGTGGATCACGACCAGACCTATACCGGCTCGGCCGGGGCCTCCTACGCCTGGGGCGG
>DASUIJ010000270.1:0-2479 GCA_036279815.1 Phenylobacterium sp.
GTAGCGGTCGGCCTCGGCGGCGAACGCGGCGTGCTGGGTCGCCGCGAGCAGGTCCAGGTCGACCAGCCAGACGGAACGGCGGGCGCGACTGGCGGCGAAGTGGGCGAGCTCGCGGGCGACGGTCGAGGCGCCCTCGCCCTGCCGCGCCGCCACGATCTGGACCACGCGGGCGCGACCGGGCGCGGGGGCGCCCAGCGCGCTCCAGAGATCGGCCATCTCGGCGCTTAAATCCACCATGTCTCGAATCGCCGCTCGCGCACGGCACACGCTACCTTCAAACCGGGATCAAACGAACGGCCCGCCTTGCTTCGACCGGACCCGGCCCCGTCAGGCCTTGAACGGGGCCGCGCCCAGGACCGGCAGGTCGAAGGTCCGCTCGGCCGAGGACGGCGTGGCGAGGCCCGGGCGCAGGAACATGCGGACCAGGCCCACGCAAAGCGCCGTGAAGGCCGCGAACAGCAGCGCCAGGACCGCCACCGGTCGCTTCAGGCTCTGCCCCTTGATCGGCGGGGTGGCGCGGCTGACCACGCGGATGTTGTCGTTGGAGGTGGCCGCGATCTGCTGGGCCGCGCGGTTCTGCTCTTCCTTGACCGTGTAGTCGCGGACATTGGCCTGCAGCACGTCGCGATTGAGGCTCAGTTCCTGGAACTGGGGCTCCAGCGCCGCGAACTTCAGGCGCCGCTGCATGAGCTGCTCGATCTGCCCCGCCTGGGCGGCCTGGGCCTTGCGCAGGGCCGCCACCTCGGCGGTGAGCTGGATCTTCTCGGTCTGCAGGGTCTGGAACACGGGATTGACCCCGAACCGCCTGGCGCCGTCGCCGTGAGTGCGGCCCGCGGCCATGCCCGCTTCGAGCTGCGCGATCTGGGCGTCGAGTTCCTGCACGGGACGCGAGTCGTTGCGGTAGCGGGAAAGCAGATCCTCCCGCTGCACCTTCAGGCTGGCCAGCTTGTCGTTGGCGGCGCTGGAGACGTCGCGATAGAGGCCGACCTCAGAGGACACCCCCGCCAGCTGGGCGCTCAGGGCCGCGAGACGGCCGATCCGGTCCTGCAGCTGCGACTCGGTCTGCAGCTTCTGTTGCTCGATCTGCGACTGGAGTTGCGAGAGCGACGCCTTCTCGGCCACGAAGTCGCCGATCCGGTTGTTGGTCAGGAAGGCCTCGTAGGCCTGATCGACCTGTCCGAGCCGCTGCTCGAAGGCCGACCGCTGGGCCTCCAGCGCGGGCGAGCCGGCGTCGCCGAGGACCGCGTGGCGATAGGTCAGGTATTCTTCGAGCAGGGTGTTGAGAACCAGGGCCGCGCGGTCCGGATCGTCGGCCTCGTAGCTCACCTTGATGATCGGGACGTCGGGGGCGGTCTCGATCTTGGTGGCGACGTCCATGGCGTGGACCGCCTGACTCAGGATCAGCCTTTTCCCCGCAGGCCTGGCCCGGGCGTACTTGTCGGCCAGCTTGGGATAGATGGCGGCCAGGCCCAGCTTGGTGATCACCCGCTGCTTGAGCTGGGCCGAACCCAGGATCTCGGTCTCAGACTGGACGAGCTGGTCCGAGTCGGGAACCGCGCCGCGGGCCGCGTCCCCCGCCCGGGGTTCGTAGACGTATTCCTGGCCCAGGCGCACCAGGACGCTGGAATAGGCGGGATACTTGGTCTTGAGCATCAGCGCCGCGCCGAGTCCCAGGGCGAACAGGACCAGGAACACCGCCAGCATCAGCATGCGCTCGCGCCAAAGCAGGGCGATCACGTCCGCGGCGGCATAGCGCGGCCGGCCGCCCCAGCTGGTCCGGGACGGCGGATTATGCGGATTGGTTGCTCCAGCGCCTGGCGCCGCCATCAGAATCCGACCGTTCTAGCCCTAGGAGCCCGACCGTCGCCGGGGACGATTAACGATCCATTACCCATTCTCCTTAACCTTTGCCGCCATGGCCTCAGCCCGCGACTTCCATCTTGTTCCCCTGGCCGCGCTCAGCCTGGCCCTGGCCGGCTGCGGCGGCCGGCCCCTGCCCCACTTCGACCTGCTGGGCGTTCGCGACGAACCCCCGCCCGAAGCCGACGGACCGGCGAGGAACGGCCGCTTCGGCGACATTCCTTACGCGAGCTGGAGCGACTTCGAGCCGCCCTATCGGTTCTATCCCGGCGACGAGCTGGAGGTGTCCGTGCCGAGCGCGCCGGAACTCACCAAGACCGTCACCGTGCAGCCGGACGGGCGAATCTCGCTTCCGCTGATCGGCGCGGTGATGGCGGCGGACCGGACGATCCCGGAATTGCAGGCGGGCCTTTCCGAGGCCTATGCGACCCAGTTGCTGCGCCCCATGGTGGAGATCGTTCCCAAGGCGGCGCCGCTCAAGGTGTTCGTCGGCGGCGAGGTGCGCAATCCCGGCATCCTCGACATGGCCGGGGACGGCGACGCCCTGCGCGCCATCATTCAGGCCGGGGATTTCATGAACACGGCGGACCGCCGCGAGGTGATCGTCATCCGCCGCGGG
>DASUIJ010000271.1:0-5047 GCA_036279815.1 Phenylobacterium sp.
CCGCGCGCAGATCGAGGTCGACGTCAACAAGGGCGACGTCCAGCCCCTGCCGATCGCGATCCCCGCCTTCGGCGGCCAGCGCGGCGCCGAGATCGCCCAGGTGATCACCGGGAACCTCGAACGCTCGGGCCTGTTCGCGCCGGTGGATCCCAAGGCCTTCATCGAGAAGGACCTGAGCGTCGCCGTGCAGCCGCGTTTCCCCGACTGGAAGGCGATCAACGCCCAGGCCCTGGTGAACGGCCAGGTGACGGTGGAGGGCGGGAAGCTGCGGGTCGATTTCCGCCTGTGGGACACCTTCTCCGAACAGCAGCTGCTGGGCCTGCAGTTCACCTCGACGCCCGAGAACTGGCGGCGCGTGGCGCACAAGATCTCCGACGCCGTCTATGAGCGGCTGACGGGCGAGAAGGGCTATTTCGACACCCGCATCGTCTTCGTGGCCGAGAGCGGCGGGCGGATCAACCGCACCAAGACCCTGGCCATCATGGACCAGGACGGCGCCAATCCCAGCTACCTGACCGACGGCTCCTACATCGTCATGTCGCCCCGGTTCTCCTCGACCAGCCAGGAGATCACCTACATGACGCTGCGCCCCCAGGGCTCGGCGATCTACCTGTTCAACCTGGAGACCGCGCGACGCGAAAGCCTGGGCCAGTTCCCCGGGATGGTCTATGCGCCCCGGTTCTCGCCCGACGGCGGGCGGGTGGCGTTCGCCGTGGAGCGGGGCGGCAATTCCGACATCTATGTGATGGACCTCAAGAGCCGCACCTCGCAGCGGCTGACCTCCGACCCCTCCATCGACACCTCGCCCTCGTTCTCGCCGGACGGGGCGCGGATCGTGTTCAATTCCGACCGCGGCGGCAGCCCCCAGCTGTATGTGATGGGCGCCAACGGCGGCGGGGCGGCGCGCATCTCCTACGGCGGCGGTCGCTACACCACCCCGGTCTGGAGCCCGGCCGGGGACTTCATCGCCTTCACCAAGCAGACCGGCGGCCAGTTCCACATCGGGGTGATGCGGCCGGACGGCTCGGACGAACGCCTGCTGACCACCAGCTATCTGGACGAAAGTCCGACCTGGGCCCCCAATGGCCGGGTGCTGATGTTCAGTCGGGAAACACCTGGCGGTCCGCCGCGTTTGTGGACGGTGGACGTGACCGGACGGATCCTGCGCCCAGCGCCCTATCCGGGGTCGGGTTCGGACCCGGCCTGGTCGCCGTTGCTCAACTGAACGGGTCGCTTTAGAGGCGAACGAGCCTGTACAGTTCCCCTGGCGGCGGACCATTAAGGTGTCCGGCGCAGGGTTATTTAGGTAGAGTTCTGGAACTGGCGCGACGAAGCCCCCTCGTCGACCCAAAGCTTAAGGAGAAGCCCAAGATGAGCTTCAGCACCAAGCACGTCCTTCACTTGGCGCTCGTCGCCACGGCCGCGATCTCGATGACGGCCTGCGCCTCGCGGCCCAAGCCATCGACCATGGCGCCCACCCCACCGGCCCCCCAGGCAGGTCCCGCGCCGGCGCGCCCCGCGCCGATGGCGCCGCCGGTGAGCCAGGGCGCCCTGCCCGGCTCCGAGCAGGACTTCGTCGTCAATGTCGGCGACCGGGTCTATTTCGACACCGATGAGTACGAGGTGCGCGCCGACGCCGTCCCGGTGCTGAACGGCCAGGCCCAGTGGCTGGTCCGCTATCCCAGCGTCCAGGTCCGTATCGAGGGCAACGCCGACGAACGCGGCACCCGCGAATACAACCTCGCCCTGGGCTCGCGCCGCGCGAACTCGGTCCGCGACTACCTGGTGGCCCACGGGGTCGCCGCCTCGCGGATTGCGACCATCTCCTACGGCAAGGAACGCCCGATCGATCCGGGCACGGACGAAGCCGCCTGGCAGAAGAACCGGAACGCCCGCACCGCCATCTCCGGCGGGGCGCGCTGATCCGACCCGATCCGATACGCACTGGGAGGGGGTCCGACGGGCCCCCTCTTTGCGTTCCGGCGCCGCGTGGGCCAACCTGCCAGCGGCCCCAATTCGGCCCTCCGGACTTTCGATGATGAGATCATGAGCCTTCGACGCCTCGCCTCACCCGTCCTCGCCCTGATGCTGATGGCGAGCGCCGCGCCCGTGTTCGCCCAGACCCCGATGGACCCGCTGGACGCCCGCGACGCCAAGCGGTTGGACCGCATGGAGCAGCTGATGCGCGAGCTGCGGTCGATCGTCTACCAGGGCCGCGACTCCGGGAAGCCGGTGGTCGTGCAGCCCGCCGAGACCGACTACCAGCTGCAGGAACTGACCCGGCGGGTCGCCGACCTGGAACGGTCCCTGACCCGCCTGAACGGCGAGCTGGAGACCTCCAACCACGATCTGGCCCTGGCGCGGCGCGACGTCGAGGCCCTGAAGGTCCGGAACAAGGCGATCGAAGACCGCGCCCAGGCCCTGGAGCAGGCGGCCCAGACCGCAGCCGCCGGGGCCCCGCCGCCGCCGGCGGAGCTGTCGGGCGGCGCCCCGGCGCCAAGTCCGGGCGAGGCTTTCAGCCAGGCCCGGCAGCTGATGCTGAGCGGCGACTATTCCGGCGCGGAGGCCGGGTTCCAGGACTATGTGGCGCGCTATGGCGACAGCCCGCGCGGGCCCGAGGCGCGCTACTGGCTGGGCAAGACCCAGATGGCGCGGACGGCCTATGCCGAGGCGGCGGGATCGTTCATCGGCGCCATCCGCGGCTGGCCGCAGACCGGCTGGGCGCCCGACGCGGTGGTGGAGCTGTCCCGCGCCCTGATCCAGCTTAAGAAACCCTCCGACGCCTGCCAGACCCTCGGCGAGCTGTCGCGGCGCTATCCGAAGGCTTCGGCCGCCGTCCAGTCCCGCGCCGCCGCGGCCCGGACCCAGGCGAAATGCGCGGCCTGAACCGCCGCGTTCCGGAGACCTCCCCAGACCTGGCGGCGCGGGTCGCCGACATCCTCGACCTGCGGCTGAGGCGCGACACGGACGCGCCCGTCGCCGTGGCGCTGTCCGGCGGCGGCGATTCCGTCGCGCTGGCCCTGATCGCTTCCGACTGGGCCCGGCGACGCGGACGCCGGCTGCTGCTGCTCACCGTCGACCACCAGCTCAATCCGGCCAGCGGCGACTGGACCCTGGCCTGCGCGCGGCTGGCCGCCCGGCTGGGCGCCGACTTCCGGGCCCTGGACTGGGTCGGCGTCAAGCCGGGCGCCGGGCTGCCCGCCGCAGCCCGCGGCGCGCGCCATCGCCTGCTGGCCGAGGCGGCGCGGGCGGCCGGGGCCCGGGTGATCCTGATGGGCCACACGGCCGACGACAGGGCCGAGGCGGCGGCCATGCGGGCGGCCGGCTCCACCACCCCCGACCCCCGCGAATGGACCGCATCGCCGGTCTGGCCGCAGGGCCGGGGCCTGTTCCTGCTGCGGCCGATGCTGCAGGTGGGGCGTGGGGAATTGCGGGCCTGGCTGGCCGCGCGGGACGAAGCCTGGATCGACGACCCGTCGAACGACAATCCCCGGTTCGCCCGGGCGCGGGCGCGGTCGGCGCTGGCGGGGGCTGGCCCGGCGTCGGGGCCTGCAGACATGCCCGCGGGCCTGGCCGGGCTGGCGGCCCGGGTCAGCGACGAGACCGGCCTGGCGCTGCCGCGCAGGGCCCTGCGCGAGGCCGCGCCCGCGACCGCCCGCGCCCTGGTCGGCGCGGCCTGCCTCTGCGCGGCCGGAACCTCGCGGCCGCCGCGGGGCGAGCGGCTGGACCGTCTGGCGGCGGCGCTTCGAGGGGACGGCCCGGTGGTGGCCACCCTGGCGGGCGCCCGGGTGGAGGCCGATGATCACACCGTGCGATGGCTGCGCGAGGCCGGCGAGATCGGGCGCGGCGGCGGCGGCGGACTTGCGCTTGCCCCTGGCGAGACGGCGGTCTGGGACGGGCGCTACGAAGTGACGACCGACCGGGCCGTCACGCTGCGGCCGCTCGCGGGCCGGGCCTCGCGGCTGTCCGCAAGGGCCCGCGCCGCGCTCTCCGCCTGGCCCGCGGCGGCGCGCGGCGGATTGCCGGCGGTGGTCGGGGATCAGGTCCTGTGTCCGGCGGTCGAGGCCGCGCCGGGCCTGTCGATCCGGGCTCTGTCGATGGAGCGCCTGCAGGCCGCGTGCGGGGCGATCGAGCGGGAGCCGGGCTGAGGCGGAACCGGCCCCTAAGCCGCCGCCAGCACGTGGTCGATGCCGCTGATGATCGGGTCGGCGAAGCGCTTGCCGAGCAGGCTGGCGTGGCCGGCTCCGGCGATGTCGGCCACGTAGCCGTGGTGAGAGGCCTGGGCCGGGGCGGTCTGGATCGCCTTGAGCCTGGCGCCGACCCGGGTGGCGCCGGCCGTGACCACGGCCACCGGCATCACCGGATCATAGGGGCCGATCTCGCGGCCCTGGGCCGAGGTCTCCGGCCAGTGCGAGACTTCCTCCGCCGCCCAGCGGGCGTGGCTGGCCAGGCCGTAGATGCGGCGCTTCTCCGAGGAGGCTTCTCCCTCCAGGCCGATCATGTCGCCCATCACCATGGAGACCGGCCGCATGAAGCCGATGCCCGCATAGCGTCCGACCAGCTTCATGGCCCGGCGATAGGCATGGATGGCGCGCGCGGCGGTGGGGGTCTCGATGGCCTCGGGCGTCACCGCGTCGACCAGCACCACCCCGGCCACGCGCTGGCGATTGCGGCCGACGAAAACCCGCAGCAGCAGGCCGCCCATGGAGTGGCCGACCATGATCAGGGGCCCGGTTTCGCCGGCGTGGGCCAGCAGGGCCTCGAGGTCGGAGGCGATGGCGCGACCGTCGCGGGGGGTGGGCCCGGGATCGGAATAGCCCAGGCCGGCCCGGTCATAGGCCAGGCTGTAGACGCCGCGCCGCGCCAGGCGATCCTGGACCACCGCCCAGTCGGCGGCGCAGCCGAAGGCGCCGCATTCCAGCACGATCAGGGGGCGATCGGTCTGCGGTCCGGCCGGCGTGGCGCGGATCCGCCGTCCGCCAATGTCCACCAACCGGCCCCGGGACGGGTGAAAACGCTGGGCCGTCATCTGCATACCTTGAGCATC
>DASUIJ010000272.1:0-4199 GCA_036279815.1 Phenylobacterium sp.
CGGGAAGATCGCGCCGTTCATCAGCGGCCAGTCGTTGTAGACGAGGCCCGCGTCGTTGCCCGCCACCAGCGCGCCCAGCAGGATCTGCAGGTAGATAAGGCCTCCCAGGGCCGCCGCCCCCAGGTTCCAGGGGCCGGGCGCCTTGATCCGGGGCGCGCCGGCCCAGGCGTCGAGTCCCGTCCAGACCAGGGCCGCCAGCAGGATGAAGGCCAGGCCCAGATGGGTCATCAGCCGCTCGGGCGCCACCGAGACCCGGTCGGTGAGGCCGCTGGCGACCATCCACCAGCCCACCACGCCCTGCAGGGCCCCCAGCGCGAACAGCACCCCGCAGCGCCAGATCAGACGCCGGGGAATCTCGCGGCGCACCAGGAAATAGACGAAGGGGATGGCGAACACCGCGCCGACCAGCCGGCCCAGCAGCCGGTGCGCCCATTCCCACCAGTAGATCGCCTGGAAGGCGGAAAGGCTCATGCCCTTGTTGAGCTGGGCGTATTGGGGAATCTGCTTGTAACGGGCGAACTCGTCGTTCCAGTCCTGGGCCGACATCGGCGGCAGGGCGCCCGCCACCGGCTTCCACTGGGTGATCGAAAGTCCGGAATCCGTCAGCCGCGTCGCGCCCCCGACCACCACCATGGCCAGGACCAGGACCGCTGTCGCGAACAGCCAGATGGCGACCGCGCGGGACCGGTCGGAACGCAGGAAGGATGTCATGGGGGTGACGAAAGCTCTTCGGGACTGTTCAAAGCTCGCTACCCGAGAAGCGACGCCACGTCCACGCTTGCGCGGCCCAGCCTGACCGGAGAAGCTCCCGAGATGCGCGGCATAGGCCTCGTCGGTGTGGTCCTGGTGGGCCTGATGGCCGGATGGATCGCCAGGCGGACCCTGAACGGCCGCCAGGGACTTTTCGCCAACATGGTGCTCGGCCTGCTGGGCGCCGTCCTGGGAGGCGTGATCGCCCAGGCGCTCGGCATCGAATTCACCGGACTCCTGGCCAGCCTGGTCGTGTCGACCGTGGGCGCCATCCTGTTCCTGGCCATGATCGCGATCCTGCGACGCGGCAGGTGACGACAGGGCGGCCCGCGCCTATACCGCCGCCCATGACCGCCCGCGTCCGCAAGATCTTCGGAGGAATTGGCCTGCTGGCCTTCCTCGCCGCCTATGTCTGGGCGGCCACGGCCATCTCCGACCGCCTGCCCGACAAGGGCGCCATCAAGATGATCTTCTTCGCGGTGGCCGGCCTGCTCTGGGGCGTGCCGATCCTGCCGCTGATCTCGTGGATGAACCGCGGGCGCTGACGGCGACCCCGGCGTTCCGACACCGCCGACAGCTCCAGGCTCTCAGACCGTGATGTCGACCGCGGGCGCCACGGGCGGCTCGCTCACCGCGCTGGTGTCGACAGGCGCGACGACAGGCGCCGGAGGCGGCGCGGGCGGCGGAGGCGGCGCATGCTTGGCCTTGGCGAATTGAGACACCAGGGCGCCGAACGCGGCGCCTTTTGCCGTCGGGTCGGCAGCCCTTGCCTGCTGGGCGGGATTGGGCCCGTGGGGCGGCTTGGAGTGGGTGGACGTCGTGATCGCCGGGGCGGTCGCGCCAATGGGAGCAGTCATGGTTGGGGCATCTCCTGTGACGCCCGCCACCGTGCAAACGATGTGCCAGATCGGGACACACGTCCCTTGCGCTCCGCCGGGAGCGACCTTCCCGGGGTGGCCGGCGCCCGGGACACCGTTGATCTCTTGGGAACCGCCGATGGTCGGAGCGACAGGATTTGAACCTGCGACCCCTTGACCCCCAGTCAAGTGCGCTACCAGGCTGCGCTACGCTCCGACATCGGCGAGCGGCCCTTCTAGCGCCTTGCGCCCTGCGGGCAAGCTGAATTTCAAGCCTTGCTGACCGCCGAGGCGCCCGCTGACCCCGACCCTATCGCGCCCGCGGCAAGCCGAAGAAGTCGAGGATTTCCTTCGCAAGCCCATCGGCGCGGGCGGGCCGGGCTGCGAACGTCAGGGTTTCAAAGGGCAGGCCCCCGACCAGGTCGCGGCAAAGGGCCTGATAGTCGCTCCAGAACTGCACGAAACCCGTGAGGCCCGCCCAGTCCTTTCGTTGGGCCACGGGCGTGGCCTCGACATAGGCGACCAGCTTCCTCATCCAGGCTTCGCCCCGCCGCGCCAGGACGAAGTCCCGATAATGCTCCAGCGGATTGGCCACGGTCAGCATGGCGAGCCGGGTCGTCGGCGAGCTCACGACCTCCGCCCAGGCAGCCACATAGCCTTCGATCGCCGAGCGCGCAGCGTCGTTGGCGAACATGAAACGAACGGTGTTCTGGAATGCCGCTCCCTCCAGGATCAGCACCCCCTCCTCTCGCCCAAGGAATTGGTCGAACGCCTCCAGGCAGAGATCAGGAAATCCTGGCTCGAAGGAGCGCGCCCTGAGGCGGGAGGGTAGCACCGGATGGTCCTTGGCTTCCTCCAGCCACCAGCGCGCCGCCCAGCCTTCGGAGATGGCGGCGACGCACAACTGCTCCGCGGTGGTGGTCTTTCCGGCTCCGGGCAGGCCCTCGACGAGCCAGAGTTCGCGCACGGCCGGAGCGAGGTCAGGATCGCGGCTTCAGCAGCCCGTCCAGCTTGCGCTTGGCGGCCAGCAGATCGTCCAGGGCGACCGCCAGGCGCTCGCGTCCGGCTTCGCTGAGCCTGGCTCCCGACACCCGGGGAACCCCGGCCGCGCGGGCGGCGGGGGCGGCGCGCATGCCGGGCGTCGCGCCCAGCAGCCGCTTAAGGCCCTCGTCCTTGTGCAGCTTCTGCACGCCCTTGATGGTGTAGCCGTCCTCGTGCAGCAGGGTCTTCACCCCACGCAGCACGGCGATGTCCTGGGGCCGGTAGAACCGGCGCCCGCCCGCACGCTTCATGGGGCGGATGAAGGAGAACTTGGTCTCCCAGAACCGCAGCACATGCTGCGGCACGTTCAGCTCATCGGCTGCTTCCGAGATCGTACGAAAGGCGTCCGGGCCTTTGGCCACGCGTCCTCCGACCTCACTTCGCCAGGGCGCGATCTACTCGCGCCTTCATCACCTGCGAGGCCCGGAAACCGATCACCCTGCGGGGTTCGATCGCCGCCGGCTCACCGGTCTTGGGATTGCGGCCCATCCGGGCGCGCTTCGAACGAACCTGGAAGACCCCGAAGCCCGACAGCTTGACCTGTTCCCCACGCTCCAGCGCCTGGGAGGCCAGTTCGAGGGTGCGTTCCACAAGCTCGGAACAATCCTGGCGGGTCAGACCCACCTCCTCGTGAACCGCCTCGCACAAGTCGGCCCGCGTCACGGTCGCGCCCTTCATACTCGCCCCTGCCCCGACAGAAATCTCACCTCGACCGGCCCTTTCGGTCCAGCATCGGATAACCCTGATGGACTGATTGTCGCATCAGGTCAAAGACTTCAAGCCGGGAATGACGAATCGAAGTGATCGCGCCCGCTAAAGGCGCACCACGCAGGCGCCCCATGTCAGGCCGCCGCCCATGGCTTCCATCAGCAGCAATTGGCCGGGCTTGATCCGCCCGTCCTCGATTCCCTTGGCGAGAGCCAGGGGAATGGAAGCCGACGAGGTGTTCGCGTGCTCGGCGACGGTCGAGATCACCTTGTCCGGGTCGATCCCCAACCGGCGGGCCACGCCCTCCAGGATCCGCTGGTTGGCCTGGTGAGGAATGAACCAGTCGACGTCGGCGACTTCGATCCCGGCGTCCTTGGCGGCGGCCAGCACCGCCTCGGAGATGTTCACCACGGCGTGGCGGAAGACCTGGTTACCCTGCATGCGCAGGTGGCCGATCTTGCCGTTGGTCGAGACGCCGCCGTCCACATAGAGCAGGTCCTGCTTGGTCCCGTCGGCGCGCAGGGCGAATCCGAGCAGGCCGCGGTCGGCGGTGGTCCCCTCGCCTTCGCCGGGCTCCAGCACCACGCAGCCGGCGCCGTCGCCGAACAGCACGCAGGTGCCCCGATCGGTCCAGTCCATCAGCCGTGTCATGGCCTCGGCGCCGATCACCAGGGCGCACTTCGAACGCCCCCGCGCCACGAAGCCGTCGGCGGTCGACAGCGCATAGACGAATCCCGAGCACACCGCCTGGACGTCGAAGGCGATCCCCACCGGGCATCCCAGCTTGCGCTGCACCATGGTGGCGACCGCCGGGAAGGTCAGGTCGGGCGTGGTGGTGCCCAC
>DASUIJ010000273.1:0-5236 GCA_036279815.1 Phenylobacterium sp.
ACCAGCCCCTGGAGGTCGCCCCTCAGCAAGGTCACGCCGGCGCTCTCGATCGCCACGTCGGCGCCGGCGCCCATGGCCACCCCCACGTCGGCGGCGGCCAGGGCGGGAGCGTCGTTGACCCCGTCGCCGGCCATGGCGACCACGCGGCCGTCGGCGCGAAGCTTCTGGACGACCTTGGCCTTGTCCTGGGGCAGCACCTCGGCCTCGACCTCGTCGATGCCCAGCCGGGCGGCGACGGCCAGGGCCGTGGTGCGGTTGTCGCCCGTCATCATCACGAGCCGCACGCCGTCGGCCTTCAGGGCGCGAACGGCCTCGGCGGTGGTCGCCTTGATGGGGTCAGCGATGCCCAGGAGACCGGCAAGCCTGCCGTCCACGGTCGCGAAGATCGTCGTCGTCCCCTCCTTGCGAAGGGCCTCCGCCTCGGCCTCAAGCGACGTGAGATCGACGTCCTGCTCGCTCATCAGCCGGGCCCCGCCCAGCATGATGCGCTTGCCGTCGACGATGCCGAGCACGCCCTTGCCGACGGGAGAGTCGAACTCGCGGGCCTCCGCCAGGACCAGGTTCCGGTCCTTCGCGGCGCGCAGGATGGCGTCGGCGAGCGGGTGCTCGCTGCCGCGCTCCAGGCTTGCGGCCAGGCGGAGCAGTTCGGCCTCGTCAAAGCCTGCGGTCGGGCGGATGGCCGTGACCGCCGGCCGTCCCTCGGTGAGGGTGCCGGTCTTGTCGATGACCAGGGTGTCGACCTTCTCGAAGCGCTCCAGCGCCTCCGCGTTCTTGATCAGCACCCCGCCCTGGGCGCCCCGGCCGACCCCGACCATGATCGACATCGGCGTCGCCAGGCCGAGCGCGCAGGGACAGGCGATGATCAGCACCGACACCGCCGCGATCAAGGCGTAGGTGAACCGCGGCTCAGGCCCGGCCACGGCCCAGACGGCGGCGGCGACCAGGGCCGCGGCGATCACCGCCGGGACGAACCATCCCGAGACCTGATCGGCCATCCGCTGGATCGGCGCGCGGCTGCGCTGCGCCTCGGCGACCATCTGAACGATGCGCGACAGCAGGGTCTCGGCGCCCACCTTCTCGGCCCGCATGATGAAGGAGCCGGTCTTGTTGATCGAACCGGCGATCACCTTGGCGCCCGGCTCCTTGGTCACCGGCATGGATTCCCCGGTCACCAGCGACTCGTCGATGGACACCCGCCCCTCGGTCAGCTCGCCGTCCACCGGGACCTTTTCCCCGGGGCGGACCCGCAGGCGGTCGCCCACATGGACCAGGTCGAGCGTCACCTCCTCGTCGGTCCCGTCCGCCGCGATGCGTCGGGCGGTCTTCGGCGTGAGGTCCAGCAGGGCACGGATCGCCCCGGACGTGCGTTCGCGGGCCCGAAGCTCCAGCACCTGGCCCAGCAGCACCAGCACCGTGATGACGGCGGCCGCCTCGAAATAGACCGGAACGGCGCCCATGGCGTCGCGGAGCGCCGGCGGAAAGGCGCCTGGGGCGAGCATGGCGACGAGGCTGTAGGCGTAGGCGACGCCGACCCCCATGGCGATCAGGGTGAACATGTTGAGGTTGCGGCTGACCAGCGAGGCCCAGCCGCGCTGGAAGAACGGCCATCCGGCCCACAGCACCACCGGAGTCGCCAGGGCGAACTGGATCCAGTTCGAGGTCCCCATGGGCACGATCGCACCGGCCCCGAGGTGCCCGGCCATCTCCAGGACGAAGACCGGGGCGGCGAGGATCAGGCCGACCCAGAACCGCCGGGTCATGTCCTTCAGTTCCGGGTTGGGTCCGGCGTCGGCGGTGATGGTCTCCGGCTCCAGGGCCATGCCGCAGATCGGGCAGGCGCCCGGGCCCACCTGGCGGATCTCCGGATGCATGGGGCAGGTGTAGATCGCGCCCGGCGCGGCGGGCGGCGGAGCCTCCTGCGGCCCGAGGTATTTCGCCGGATCAGCGACGAACCGGGTGCGGCAGCCGGCGCTGCAGAAGTGGAACGCCTGCCCGGCGTGCTCCGCCCGGTGCGGGCTGGTCTCGGGGTTCACCTTCATCCCGCAGACGGGATCGGTCGCCGTCTTCCCCTGGTCGGGGGCGTCGTGGGCATGGTGATGGTGCGTCATGGCGTTTTCCGTCTCGCTGTCGGACCTGAAATTATACCCCCTGGGGGCATATTGCAATTACCCGCCGGGGGTATATGTTCACGTCCAACGGAGGCGACCTTGGTCCGCGACAACAAACCCAAGCTGGTGGCCCGCCTGAACCGCATCGAGGGCCAGGTGCGCGGCATCGCGCGCATGGTCGACGAGGACCGCTACTGCATCGACGTGCTTACCCAGCTGCAGGCGGTTCGCGCCGCGGTCTCGCGGGTCGAGACCGAGATGCTGCGCGACCACCTCGGCCACTGCATCGAAAGCGCCATCGTCGCCGGCGATGTGGCCGAACAGCGCAAGAAGGCCGCGGAACTGGTCGAACTCCTGGAGCGCGTCCAGCGATGAACCGCCTTCGGGCCCTGCTGTTCGGCCTGATGGCCCTCCTCTTCGTCGCCTCAGGCGTGGCGCGCGCCGCGCCTGCGCCCGGCGCGGTTCCGCCCTGCCACGCCATGGCGGACATGACCTCCCAGCGCCACACGCCGGCGGACAAGGCCCCGCGGCCGGACATGCTGGCCATGAACTGCTGCCTGGGTTGCCTTCCGAGCCAGGCCCAGGCGACGCCGGTCGCCGTGAGGACGCCGACCCCCGCGCGCCTCGCCTTCGTTGTCCGCGCCCCGTTGCGCGATGGTCTGGCGCTCGCGCCGGAGCTCGGACCACCCCGCGCCGGCCTGAACTGACATCTCGCCGCCGGGATCCCCCGGCCTCGAACCCCGCATACAGAAGGACTCCGGTCCCATGACGACGCTTTCCCTGCGCGGCCCCCTGGCCGGCGCCGCCCTCGCCGCGAGTCTCGCGCTCGCTGACGCCGCTTTCGCCCAGGAAATGGGCCACGACCACATGACCATGCCGGCCTCGCCCGCCGCTCCGCCGGCGAACGACCCCCATGCCGGCCACCAGATGGACATGCCTCCGGGCCAGTCCATGGAGCCCGACATGCCGGGCATGGATCACGGGACCATGGATCACGCCATGACCGGGGCGCTGGGCGGCTACGGCATGTCCCGCGAGGCTTCCGGCACCGCCTGGCAGCCCGACGCCTCCGAACACTCCGGCGTCATGGTGATGCGCGGCGACTGGATGCTGATGGGCCACCTCATGCTCAACGGCGTCTATGACCGGCAGAACGGCCGCCGCGGCGACGAGCTGAGCTTCGTCTCGGGCATGATCATGGGCATGGCCCAGCGCAAGCTGGCCGGCGGCGACACCCTGCAGTTCCGCGCCATGCTCAGCCCCGACCCCGCCATGGGCAAGCGCGGCTATCCCCTGCTGCTGGCCTCCGGCGAGACGGCGGACGGCGTCACGCCCCTGGTCGACCGCCAGCACCCGCACGACCTCTTCATGGAGCTGTCGGCCAGCTACAGCCATCCCCTGGGCCCGACCCGCAGCGTCTTCGTCTACGGCGGCCTGCCTGGGGAGCCGGCTTTCGGACCGCCGGCCTTCATGCACCGCGCCTCGATCATGGACAGCCCCGAGGCGCCGATCAGCCATCACTGGCTGGACTCGACCCACATTACCTTCGGGGTGGTGACCGCCGGGGTCACCGCCGGCGACTGGAAGCTGGAGGCCTCCCGTTTCCACGGCCGCGAGCCGGATCAGCATCGCGCCGACATCGAGACCGGGGCGCTGGACTCCACCGCCGTCCGCCTGAGCTGGAACCCCACCGCCAACTGGTCGCTGCAAGGATCCTGGGCGGAGGTGAAGAGCCCCGAGCAGCTGGAGCCCGACGCAGACCAGAGGCGCCTCTCCGCCAGCGCGATCTACACCACCCGCCTGTCGGGCGGCGGCCTTTGGTCGACCACCGCGGCCTGGGGCCGGCGCAGCAGCGACCACGAGGATCTCGACGCCTGGATTCTCGAGAGCGCCGTCAAGCCCACCGAGGCCTGGACCGTGTTCGCCCGGGCCGAGCGCACCGAGAACAACGAGCTGGTGAGCGTGGGCGGCCATCACGGGCCCACCTACGAGGTCGGAAAGGCCTCGGTCGGCGTGATCCGCGACTGGCGGCTGGCCGACCATGTCGTGGTCGGCCTGGGCGGGCTCTACGCCGTCAATTTCGTTCCGAACGGCCTGGAGCCCCTCTACGGAGAGAATCCCACGGGCGCCATGGCCTTCATGCGCCTGAAGATCGACTGACGCCCTGGAGAATGAGCATGTTTCGCACGTCCCTTGCGATAGCCCTGGTCGCAGCCCTTGGCGCATCGACCTCGGCGCTCGCCCACCCGAAGATGGTCGCGGCCAACCCGCCGGCCAACGGGCGGGTGACCGCCTCGCCTCAGGCCATCCGCATCACCTTCAGCGAAGCGGTCTTCGCGAACTTCTCGGGCCTCGTGGTCAAGGATCACGCCGGCCACGTCATGAAGACCGGCCGACCGACGGTGGACCCGGCCGACAAGACCGTGCTGGTCGCGCCGTTCGCCAGGCCGCTTGCCGCGGGGGTCTACCACGTCGAATGGCATGCGGTGGCCGCCGACACCCACCGTGTCACCGGCCAGTTCATGTTCACCATTGGCTGACCCGGCCTGGACATTGCTGATCGCCGTCAGGTTCACCCACTATGTGGCGCTGTCGGTGCTGTTCGGCGCGGCCCTGTTCCCGCTCTACGCCAGGCAGCCCCCCGACCCGGCCCAGGCGCCGGTCGTGGGGCTTCCCGGACGGTGGCTGGTGGTCATCGCCTGGGGCGCCCTGCTGACGACCCTGGGATGGTTCTCCGCGACCGTCGGCGAGATGAGCGGAGACCCGGCGGCAGGTCTGTCTCCAGCCGTCCTCTGGTCGGTTGTGCGGGACATGGAGTTCGGCCGATTGGCCGTGGCCCAGGTCGCGCTTTCGCTCCTGGCGATAGGACTGGCGAAGGGGTTCCGACGCCCTGCGGCGCTGGCCCTCGTATCGGGACTGCTGCTGGCGAGCCTGGCGGGAACCGGGCATGCCCGCCTGGACACCGGGACCCTGGGAGCGTGGCCAATCTTCGCCGGCGCCCTTCACCTTCTGGCGGCAGGCGCCTGGATCGGCGGGCTGGTCGCCCTCGCCGCCGTCATGGGCCGGCTGCGTCGCGCCGCGGGACTGATGGAGCGGGCCGCCCTGGGCCGCATCCTTCGCCGGTTCTC
>DASUIJ010000274.1:0-11655 GCA_036279815.1 Phenylobacterium sp.
GCCCACCACCCAGGAGACCCAGGCATGCCGCCGGACGGCCTTCGCCGCGCCGGCGATCGACCGCTCGCGAAGCTCGTGGCCAACCGCCAGCGGCCGCCAGGCGTCGAGGACGGCGTCCAGCTGCTCGGCGCGCGCCAGCACGGCGCGCGCGAATTCGGGTTCCGCGGCGGCCAGCGCCTGGGCGGCGCGACGCTCGGCGACGGGCCAGCGGGCCACGGCCCCGCCATGCGCCTCGGCCAGCGCCTCGAACCGTTCGCGGCTCATCTCGACTTCGCTCATGGCGTCACCATATCCGACAATGCGGCCCGGAGCGCACGGCGCCCCCGCGACAGCAGGCTTTCCAGGGCCTCGACGCTCACCCCCATCGCGGCGGCGGCCTCGATATTGGTCAGTTCCTGATAGTGGCAAAGCGTCACCGCTTCCCTCTGGCGGTCCGGAAGGGCGCGCATGGCGGCGGCGACCCGGCGGCCCACGTCCCGGGCTTCCAGCCCCCGGTCGGGCGCCGGCCCGTCGTCCGTCTGCTCGGGGGGCTTGTCGGTGACCACCTCGCGCCGGCGCCTCAGGCGGTCGTAGCAGAGGTTCAGCGCCACCCGGTGCAGCCAGGTGTCGAACCTGGCCGGCCCCGGCCGCCAGGACGAAGCCTGTTTCCAGGCGCGGATCATCGCCTCCTGGGCCACGTCCTCGGCCTCGCTCGCCTCACCCAGCATGCGTCCGGCAAGGGCCAGGAGCCGTGGCAGCTTGCGGGCCGCAAGCGCGCGGATCGCGGCCTGATCCCCGATCGCCACCCGGCTCACCAGCTCCTCGTCGGGATCGACTGCGCTCAACCTCACCTCGTCTCGGCCCACCCCCGGACCCGACGCCGGCGCCCTAGTCGCCCGCGCCGCCACGGCGGTTCCGGCGCATAGTGAGGAGTTCCCCCTTGCTGAGCCAGCCGTCATGATCGCCATCGGCCATCTCGAAGGGCCGCCTGCCGGCGGCGATCTGAAAAAAACGCGTCATGGCGGTCCTTTCGGCGGATGGGGTCGACGGATCGGGGGTGGAGCAATCCGCCTCGACTTCAACGCCCGTGCGCGCGGATTCCGTCGATCAGGGCCGTACGATGATGTCGTAGGCTTCGCGCGCGGCCAGGCGCGCGCGATCCAGGCGCGCGCGCAGGCCCCGGAAGTCCCGCGCCCCGCCGGCCCGCGCCAGCATCTGGCGAAAGCCCTTGGGCTGGTCGGCCGGATCGTCGATGTCGGTCAGGGCCAGCTTCAGCAGCTGGGTCAGGTCCTGCTGCAGCCGCCAGGCGTCCTTGAGCGCCTCCAGCGGCGCGGGCGGGGCCAGGCCGGTGGCCGCCTCCAGCGCAGCGGCGGTGTTGGCGTTGAGCGGCGCGCCCTCGGGCGCGTGGGCCAGCTGCAGGAACTGGGCGGCGAATTCGATGTCGACCAGGCCGCCGGGCGAGAGCTTCAGGTCCCAGTCGCCCTTGGGCGGCCGCTCACGCTCGAGCAGCTCGCGCATCTCGCGCACGTCCGCGGCGGTTCGGGCGGTGTCGCGCGGACGGCGCAGGGCGGTCTCGATGGCGGCCTGGGCGTCGGCTGCGAAGGCGGGACTGGTCGCCCAGGCCACCCGGGCGCGGGTCAGGGCCAGCAGCTCCCACGTCTCGGCCTCGCGGGCGTAATAGTCCTCGAACGCCGCATGACTGACCGCCACCGGCCCCTTTGTGCCCGAGGGGCGCAGCTGCATGTCCACCTCGTAGAGCTCGCCCTCGCCCGTCGGCGTCGACAGCGCCGCGATCAGGCGCTGGGTGAAGCGTCCGTAGAACACGTCGGCGCTCCACTCCTTGACCGACGAAGCCGCCGTGGGCGTCCGCGCGCGATAGAGCGTCATCAGGTCGAGGTCGGAGCCGGCGCTCATTTCCCGCGAGCCGCACTTGCCCAGGGCGACCACGGCCACGTCGCCGTCGAATGTTCCGCCCACCCGCTCGACCTCGGCCAGGGACACGGGCGCCAGCGCATCGATGCAGAGGTCGGCCAGGTCGGCGAAGGCGCGCCCCGCCACCTCCGCGCCCGCCGCCCCGCTCATCACCTGCACGCCGACCCGGAACGCCTGCTCGCGATGCACCCGGCGCACCGCGTCCATGGCGGCTTCGAACCCCTCCTCCTGGGCGACCGCGACGGCCATGACGTGCCGGTCCTCTTCCAGCCGGATCGGTTGGAAGAAGTCGCCGTCGAGCATGGCGTCGATGGCCGCCGGCCGCCTTGCCAGGGTCGTGGCCAGGCGCGGCGCATAGGCCATCACCTGGACGATCAGTTCGAACAGCCCCGGCTGGGCCAGGAACAGGGACTGCAGCTGCACCCCGGACGACAGCCGCCCGAAGAAGGCCGCGAACCGGTCGAAGGCGGTGTCCGCGGACCCCGTCGCCTGGGCGGCGTCCAGCAGTCGCGGCGCCAGGCGGGTGAACAGCTCCCGGCCGCGCTCGGTGCGGGTGGCGGCGATGTGCCCGTGGTGCCAGCCGCGAATGGTCTGCGACACCCGCGGCGGGTTGGAGAAACCCATCCGTGCAAGCGTGGCCAGGGTCTCCGGATCGTCTTCGACGCCGGTGAAGATCAGGCTGCCGAACCTGGACGACAGCGGCTCCTCGCCCGGGAACAGCTCGCCATAGCGGCCATTGACGGTCTTCAGGATGCGCTCGACGGCCGCGTCGAAGCTGCGGATGCGATCGAAGCCCGACAGGGCCGCCACCTTTTTCCGTTCGGTCTCGGACTCCGGCAGCTTGTGGGTCTGCTCGTCGGCCAGCATCTGGATGCGGTGCTCCATGGCGCGGAGCTGGTGATAGGCCTGGGTGAGGTCGTCCAGGGCGGCGGGGCTGACGTGGCCGGCGGCGCTCAGCGCCTTCAACGCGTCCAGCGTGCGCGGGCTCCTCAGGTCGGGGTGCCGGCCGCCCAGGATCAGCTGCTGGGTCTGGACATAGAACTCGATCTCCCGGATGCCGCCCCGGCCCAGCTTCAGGTCCATGCCCTTGGCGGTGAGCCGGTCATCGACCTTGTGGATGTGGATCTGGCGCTTGATCGAGTGGATGTCGGATATGGCCGCGAAGTCGAGGTTCTTGCGCCAGACGAACGGTGTCAGCTCCGCCAGGAACGCCCGGCCGCGCGGCAGGTCGCCGGCGCAGGCCCTGGCTTTGATGTAGGCCGCGCGTTCCCAGTTCTGGCCGACGCTCTCATAATATTCCAGCGCTGCGGGGACCGGCATCGCCGGCGGGGTCGAGCTGGGATCGGGCCGCAGCCGCAGGTCGACCCTGAACACATAGCCGTCGCCGGTGCGGTCCTGCATCAGGTCCGCCAGCCGGTGGGTCAGGCGAACCGCGAACCCCTGGCTTTCCACGCCCTCGGCCAGGGGCAGGGCGTCGGGCTCGTAGAAGACCGAGATGTCGATGTCGCTGGAATAGTTCAGCTCGAACGCGCCGTGCTTGCCCATGGCGATGCAGAAGAAGCCGGGAAGCGGGCCGCTCTCGCCGGTCCCCACCCGCGTCAGGCGTCCGGCCTCCATCTCCGCCTGGGCGGCCACGGCCATCGCCGTCTGCAGCGCCGCGTCGGCGAAACGGGTCAGGGTCCCGGTCACAGCGTCCAGGTCCCAGAGCCCGCCGAGATCGCAGAGCGCGATCAGCAGGTGGGCCTCGGCCTTCAGCGCCCGCAGGCCGGGCTTGGCCGTTTCGATATCGGTGGCGGCCAGGGCGTGGGTGCGCGCGATCAGGTCGTCGAACCGTCCCAGGGGCTCGGCCTCGAGCAGGTCCCGCAGCCTGGCCGGCTCCCGCCGCGCCAGCCCGGCCAGATAGGACGAAGCCCCGAACACCGGGGCCAGCGCCGGCCAGGCCCGGTCCAGCAGTCCGCTCCAGCCCTGCGCCTCCGCGCGGGTCTTCAGGATCTCTTCGGTGCGGTCCGCGGCCTTCGCATCGGCGATGGGACCGCAGGGCGTCAGGCTGTCGACGAGACGGGTCATGCCGCGCGCGGCAGGACGAGCGCCACCCGAAGACCCGGCCCGATGTCGCCGACCTTGCCCGGCCCCTCGGCCAGTTCCAACCGCCCGCCATGGGCCTGGGCCACCGCGGCGACCAGCGACAGGCCCAGGCCCGCGCCAGGCTGGTTGCGGCTGTTCTCCAGGCGCACGAAGCGGTCCACCACGCGGGCGCGGTCCTCCTCCGGCACGCCGGGACCGGTGTCGGTGACCGAGAACTCCACCTCGCCGGACGAGCGGCGGCGCACGCGCAACATGATCGCCCCGCCGGCAGGCGTGTACTTCACGGCGTTGTCCAACAGGTTGGCCAGGGCCTGGGCCAGGAACTCCTGGTTCCCGCGGATGACCAGGTCGGGGACCAGTTCGGCCTTGAAGTCGATTTCCTTGTCCTCGCACAGCGGCTCGTAGAGTTCGGCGATGTCGGCCCCCAGGGCGGCGGGGTCCAGCGGCGCGGGATTGGGCGCCTCGCCCGCCGCCTGCAGCCGGGCGATGGCCAGCACCGCGGCGAAGGTCTTCAGAACTCCGTCGGTGTCCTCGATCGCCTGGGCCAGCGCCTGCTCGGCGTCGCCCTTGCCCGCCTCAACGTCGATATAGGCCGCCTCCAGCCGCGCCCGCAGGCGGGTCAGGGGCGAGCGCAGGTCATGGGCGATGGCGTCCCCGGCGTGGCGGTGGCCGGCCATCGACCGTTCCAGCCGGTCCAGCATCTCGTTCAGCCCCTCGGCGAGCTCGTCGAACTCGTCGCGGGTTCCGCGCACCCGGGCCCGCGCGCCGAGATCGCCGTTGCGCACGGCGGCCACCACGTCGGTGAGGCTGGCCATGCTGCGCGAGACGTTGCGGCTGACCAGAACCCCTCCCATCAGCCCCAGCACGATCACCAGGGCGCCCGCGCCCCACAGCGCGCGGACGATCTTGACCACGTAGGCCTGGTCCTCGCCGATGTCGGCGCCAACGAACAGGATCTCGCCGCCCTTCATCCGCTCCTGGAAGCCGCGGGCCGGATGTTTGATCGCGCGGCCCTCGACGTCGACGTCGGTGACCGAGAAGCTGGTCCAGCTGGCCGCGCCGTCGAACTTCTCCACCGGGCTCTCGGCGATGGAGCCCGAGATGCGTTTCCCGTCGGGACCCATCAGCAGATACAGGAACGGCCGCTCGCTGGCGGCCCGCTCGATCAGCGACTGGTTCAGCGCGTCCATGCCCGCCCGGTCATAGGCGGCCACCAGCGAGCTCATCTCCCGCGAGATTTCCTGCTCGGTCCGCCGGCGCGCCTCGCCGGCCGTGGCGACATAGATATAGGCCAGGAAGGCGCTGGCCGCCGCGGCGAACAGGGCCAGGAACAACAGCGTCAGCCGGAACGGCGTGGTGCGGAAAAGGCGCGGCAGACGCATGGGCGCGCCTCTTTCGCTAGGCGTCCAGCCGGTAGCCGGCTCCGCGCACGGTCTGCAGCATGGCGCGGTCGAAGCCCTTGTCGATCTTCGAGCGCAGGCGCGAGATGTGCACGTCGATCACGTTGGTCTGCGGATCGAAATGATACTCCCAGACCTTCTCCAGCAGCATGGTCCGCGTCACCGACTGGCCGGCGTGGCGCATCATGAATTCCAGGAGCTGGAACTCGCGGGGCTGGAGGTCGATCTCCTTGCCCTGGCGGTGAACGGTGCGGCCGATCAGGTCCATCTCCAGTTCGCCGACCCGAAGCAGGGTCTGGACCGAGCCGGTCTCGCGTCGCCGCGACAGGGCCTCGACCCGGGCGATCAGTTCGGCGAAGGCGTAGGGCTTGACCAGATAGTCGTCGCCGCCGGCCTTGAGGCCCGCAACGCGATCGTTGATCTCGCCCAGCGCCGACAGGAACAGCACCGGCGTCTGGTCGCCCTCGCGCCGGATGGTCTCGATCAGGGTGACCCCGTCCATCTTGGGCATCATGCGGTCGACGATCATCACGTCGAACTCGCCGGCTCGGGCGGCGGCGAGCCCCGCCTCGCCGTCGGCGGCCCGCGTGCAGGCGTGGCCGCCTTCACTCAGACCCCGGTCCATCGCTTCGGCAGCTTCGACGTCGTCCTCGACGATCAGGATCCGCATGATTCGCCCCCCATTCAGCCTCCGACTTAACCGGAAACCTTCAGCGGCAGGAAGATGGTCCGCCCACCCCGGTAGATGCCGACCAGGACGCTCTGGCGCCCGGCCTTCCTGGCGGCGTCCACCACCGCCGTGACGTCGGTCGCCGCGTTGACGTCGCGGTCTCCGGCGCGGACCAGGATGTCGTCCTTGCGCACGCCCTTCTGGGCGGCGTCGGAAGACTGGTCGACGCCGGCGATCACCAGGCCGCGCACGCCCGCCTGGGGCGAAATCCGGCGACGGGCCGCATCGTCCAGGGGCGCGAGGGACAGGCCCAGGACTTCCGGGCGCGGAGGCTGGGCGCCGGGAGCGCCCTCGCCGAGCGGGCCGCCGCCGGTGTTGTCGTTGGCGGCCAGCTGCTGCTCGCTGGGTCGTACGCCGGAACGCACGTCGACGACCTTGCCCTTGCCGTCGCGCAGCACCTGAAGGTGCAGCACGTCGCCGGCGCGGGCCTTGGCAACCTCACGAGTCAGCTCGGACGAGGTTCGCACCTTGACGCCGTTGACCGCGACCACGACGTCGCCCGGCGTCAGGCCGGCCTTCTGGGAGGGTCCGCCGGGGACAAGGTCGGCGACGATGGCGCCCTTCTGGCCTGGCACGCCCTGCGCTTCCGCCATCTCGGGCGTGTAATTCTGGATCGAGGCGCCGATGTAGCCGCGGGTGATCTTGCCGCCCGCCATCAGCTGCTTGGTGATCGAGTCGGCAACGTCCGCGGGGATCGCGAAACCGATGCCCACCGACCCGCCGGAGGGCGAGAAGATCGCGGTGTTCACCCCGATCACACGGCCATAGATGTCGAAGGTCGGGCCGCCCGAATTGCCGCGATTGATCGGGGCGTCGATCTGGATGTAGTCGACGAAGGTCTCGCCGATGTCGCGTCCGTAGGCCGAGATGATCCCGGCCGTGGCGGTGCCGCCCAGGCCGAAGGGGTTGCCCACCGTGATCACCCAGTCGCCGACCCGCGGCTTGGCCGAGTTCTCGAAGTTCACGAACTGGAAGTTCGAACCCTTGACCTTGATCACCGCCAGGTCCGTGCCCTCGTCGCGTCCGACCACCACGGCGTCGAGTTCGCGCTCGTCCTTGAGCACGACCTTGATCTCGTCGGCGTTCTCCACGACGTGGTTGTTGGTGACGATGTAGCCGTCGGCCGAAATGAAGAAGCCCGAGCCCGAGGACTGCTGCTTGGGCAGGACGGGCTGGCCGCCCTTGCCCTTGGGCGGCGTCCCGTCCTCGTCATCGTCCCCGCCGCCCGGCGCGCCCCGCGGCACGATGTCGAAGGGCAGGCCCGGAATCTGGCGGCGAAGCTGGCTGGCGTCGACCTTGGAGGTCACGTTGATCGAGACCACGGCCGGCGAAACCTGCTCGAAGATGTCGGCGAACGACAGCGGCGCGCCCGGCGGCGGCGCGAAGATCGGCGCGGTGGAGGCCTTGATCATATGGGATTCTTGGGCGTTGGCGGCGGGCAGCCGCATCCCCGCGCCGGCCATGGCGGCGGTGACGATGCCCGCGCCGGCGACGGCGCCCAGGAGATAACCGGTCTTCTTCGAGGTCATATGCCTTCGTTTCCCTGTGGGCCCTGGCTCTTAGCACAGTTCCCGTAACGCCTTACCTAGGCTCGATGCCTGAGAGCGCAACTGCGCTCAAGTTACCTTTAGGTCACTGATAAGCGCCGCAACGCGTCCGATGTTGGGCGCAATCGTGTCATCCCGCATCGTCCTTCGCCAGCCGCGCGAGACGCTCGGCCTCGGCTTTCGAGAGTTCGGCTTCCGGCGCGCGCTTGCGCAGGTTGGCGCCCAGCAGTCCCAGCCCGACCAGGACCACCGCCAGGGGCGCGCCCCACAGCGCCGCGTTGCCGATCGAGAAGGCGGGCTTGAGCAGGACGAACTCGCCGTAGCGGGACACCAGATAGGCCCGGACCTGCGCGTCGGAGCGCCCGGCCTTGATCTCGTCGCGCACCAGCTTGCGAAGGTCGCCGGCCAGTTCCGCCTGGGAGTCGTCGATCGACTCGTTCTGGCAGACCAGGCAGCGGACTTCCCGGAAGATCACCCGCGCGCGGGCCTCCTGCGCCGGATCGGGCAGCCGCTCCGAGGGGTCGGACGCCGCGGCGAGGCAAAGCAGAGCGCCCAGGATGGCGAGCCGCCGCCTCACGCCTGCGTCTCCGCCCTGCGCCCGACGCCCAGCCGCAGCCGGCGGTCGGACAGCGACACCAGACCGCCCAGGGCCATGATCATCGGGCCGCCGAAGATCAGCAGCGCCCAGGGGTTCCAGTAGGCCCGCACCAGCCAGACGGGCGCCCCGGCCCCGTCCCGCCGCTCGCCCAGCACGACATAGAGGTGGCTGAGCCCCTCGGTGCAGATCGCCACTTCCGAAGTGGTCTGGCCGCCGGCCGGGTAGAACCGACGCTCGGGGGTCGGCGTGCAGACCTCGCGTCCGGCCTTGACCGCATGGATCGTCGCCCGCTCGGCGTCGTAGTTGGGGCCGTCGACGCCCTGGATCGTCTCCAGGGTCAGCTCGTAGGCGCCGACGTTCAGCTTGCCGCCGACCGGCAGGGTCTCGGCCGCCTCGACCTTCCATCCGGTCTCGAAACAGGCGCCCAGCACGAACACGCCCAGGCCCAGGTGGGCCAGGGTCATTCCGAACGCGCCCCGGGGCAGGCCGGTCAGCCTGCGCCAGGCCTCTGCGCCCGACACGCGGAACAGCCGGGTCCGCTGCGCCAGTTCCGTCAGCACGCCCAGGATCAGCCACGCGCCCATCGCCACCCCCGCCGAGGCCATGGCCTTGCGCGGGCTGACCATGGCGAAGACCAGGAAGCCGGCGCCCAGGGCCAGGACGGCCGCGAAGGCCAGGCGTCGCAGCGCGGCCGTGGCGTCGGCCCGCTTCCAGGCCAGCAGCGGCCCGACTGGCAGGATCAGCATCAGCACGGCCATCAGCGGCGTGAAGGTCAGGTTGAAGAACGGCGGCCCGACCGAGATGGCCTCTCCGGTCGCCGCCTCCCGCATCAGCGGATAGAGCGTGCCCAGCAGCACCGTGGCCGTGGCCGCCGCCAGCAGGATGTTGTTCAGCACCAGGGCGCTCTCGCGGCTGATCGGCGCGAACAGGCCGCCGGGCGCCAGGCTGGGCGCGCGCCATGCGAACAGCGCGAAGCCGGCGCCGGCCGTGGCTCCCAGGATGATCAGCAGAAGCACGCCCCGGGTCGGATCGACCGCGAAGGCGTGGACCGAGGTGAGCACGCCCGAGCGAACCAGGAAGGCGCCCAGCATCGAGAAGGTGAAGGCCGCCAGGGCCAGGAACACCGTCCAGCCCGAGAGCGCCCCGCGCTTCTCGGTGACGATCGCCGAATGCAGCAGCGCCGCGGCGATCAGCCAGGGCATGAAGCTGGCGTTCTCCACCGGGTCCCAGAACCACCAGCCGCCCCAGCCCAGTTCGTAATAGGCCCAGAACGATCCCAGCATGATGCCGACGGTGAGCAGGCTCCAGGCGGCCAGCGCCCAGGGCCGCACCCAGCGGGCCCAGGCGGCGTCCACCCGGCCCTCGATCAGGGCGGCGATGGCGAAGGAAAACACCACCGACAGGCCCACATAGCCCGCATAGAGAAAGGGCGGATGCACCGCGAGCGCCGGGTCCTGCAGCAGCGGATTGAGCGATCGGCCCTCGATCGGAATCCTGGTCAGCCGCTCGAACGGGTTGGACGCGAAGACCGTGTAGGCCAGGAACACCGTCCCCAGCAGGCCCTGGGTCATCACCGTCAGGGCTTTCAAGCCCTTGGGCAGGCCACGGCCCAGCCCGGCGACGCCGGCCCCGAAGCCCGTGAGGGCCAGGCACCACAGCAGCATCGAGCCCTCGTGGCTGCCCCAGGTCCCGGCCACCCGGTAGAGCAGCGGCTTTTCGGTGTGGGAGTTTGCGGCCACGTTGGCCACGGAGAAGTCCGAGGTCACGAAGGCGTGCATCAGGGCTGCGAAGGCGATCGCCACCCCCAGGAAGGCCGCGATCGCCGCGCCCTCGCCGGCGCCCGCCAGGATCGCGGACCGCCGCCAGCGCCCCGCGGCGGACAGCCCCGCCTGGACGATCGACAGGCACAACGCCAGCACCAGCGCGAAGGCGCCCAGCTCTACGGTCATTCGGCTCCGCCTGGGCGATCATAGGCCGGGACGGCGCCGCCGCCGCGCCATTCGCCCTGCTTCTTCAAGGCCGTGGCGACCTGCTTGGGCATGTAGCGCTCGTCGTGCTTGGCCAGCACCTGCTTGGCCTCGAAGGTCCCGTCCGCGCGGAACGAGCCCGTCGCGACGATCCCCTGGCCCTCGCGGAACAGGTCCGGCAAGTCGCCCTGGAACACCACCCGGTCGGCGGCCGCCTGGTCGCGGACAGTGAATTCCACCCGGCCGTCGGAATGCTTCATCACGCTGCCGGTCTCCACCAGCCCGCCCAGTTGCACCGAGCGTCCGACGGGCGGCTTGGCCGCGTCGGCCTGGGACGGGGTGTAGAAGAACGAGATCGAGTCCGAGAGGCCCCACAGCGCGAGGCCCACCGCCAGCGCCAGCACCGGGGCGATGGTCAGCACGAGCATCAACCTGCGGCGCGCCTTGGGGGATTTCGGCAGCCAGCCGGTCATTTCATGGGCTCCGTCTTCGCCGCGACGTCCAGTTGGCCGAGGATGTCGGCGCGTCCGCGATATCGGGCCCTCGCCTCGGCCAGGGCGGCGTCGCGCGCCTTGACGTCGCTCAAGACGGCGTAGGATCGGACCAGGCGCACCCAGCCCTCCGGATCGTCGGGATTGGCCTTCAGCTTGGCCGCCTGGCGCGCGACCATGCCGCGGATCATCTCCAGCTGGCCGCCGGCGAACGGCGCCGCGGCCGCGGGCGGCTCGCCTTCGGCGTCGGCGATCGCCTGGGCCAGGCTCTCACGGCGCGGGTCGTCGGCGGCGAGGTCCGCCTGCAGGGCCTTGAGCGCGGTCACCGCGCCCGGCCGATCGCCGCCCTGGGCCTGGGCGCGCGCCAGGTGGAACCGGGCCAGCACCGCGTGCGGATCGAGTTTCAGGGCCTGGTTGAAGGCGGTCACGGCGCCGGGGGTCTCCTGGCCGCCGGCCTCGGCCACCAGGCTCACCCCCAGCATCTCCCAAAGGTCCCCGCGCTGGGGCGCCAGGGTGATGGCCTTGCGCAGGGCGCGCGCGGCGCCCGAGGGATTGTCCGACTGGTTCTCGGCCATGGCCAGGAAGCGGTAGCCCTCGGGATCGGGATGCTCGGCGGTGACCTGGCGAAGCACCGCGGCCATCTGCGGCGCGGTCAGGCTGGCCAGGTCGGTCTGACGCCATTGGGCGATGCGGGACTTGATGGACTGGTCCGGAAAGCCGGGCGCGCCCACCAGCAGGTAAAGGCCCAGCGCCGCCAGGGGCGCGAGGGTCGCCACGACCAGCACCGGCCGCCTCTGGCCCGGCGACGCGGTCCAGGGTTGCGCCACCTGGTCGGCCGCGGTCAGCAGGCGACGGCCCGCCTCCGCATGAGCGGCCTTGCGCTCGGTCTCCTCGATCAGGCCGCGCGCCGCCAGGTCGTCGATCTC
>DASUIJ010000275.1:0-2215 GCA_036279815.1 Phenylobacterium sp.
ACGGGTGGCTTCCTCGATGATCAGGATGTCGGCGTCCTGGGCCGCAAGCCAGGCCACCGTCTCCCCATGCCGGATGTTGCGGCCCCAGGCGTTGAACTGCACCAGCTTGAGTTGGTCCGGTGCGTCCGCAGACGCTGGTTCGCTGCGCGGACGCAGGTATTCGGGCGCGACCAGCAGGCCGGCGGCGATCACTCCGACTCCGCCCAGGAGCAAAAGGATCGCGCGCGGCCAGCCGTGCTCGAACAAAAGTCCATAGCCTAGCGGGAACAGCGCGGCGGCCAGCAGCATCGGCGCGAAGTGGGTCAGGATGTCGAGCCGCACGTTCCATCGGCCGCCATGCGCGGCCACGGCCCAACCGGCGCATCCCAGGGCGACGAGCACCATCAGGCCCGTAACGACGGAGCGGATCTGTTCCATGCAGCTAGTGGGTCCGGGGGGCGAAGATGGCGACGAGCGGATAGTGGTCCGAACCGATGGGCGGGCCGCGGGTGATGGAGACGGTCCGCCAGCCCGATCCGGCATAGACGTGATCGATGGGCAGGAAGGCAAGTCCGAAGCGCCCATCGGCCGGCCAGGTCGGCAAGGCGCGCGTCCGCCGCTCCATGCCATACTTGGCCTCTTCGCGGCGGCGGACGAAAGACCAGGGGGTGGAGTTGAAGTCGCCGGCCAGGATCGTCCTCGTCGTGTCCTGGCGCTTTAGCAGCTCCAGAAGGCGAAGCCCGTTATAGTATTGGTACTCGACATTGGTCGGCCAGTCGTAGTGGGTGCCGATCACCGTGTACTCGCCGCCAGCGCCGGCCAGATGCACGATGGCGATGGCCGGCCCCATGCCGTAGCGGCCGCGCCGCGGGCTCTCGATCCGCACCGGCGCGGCGCGCGTGAAGATCGCCACCTCGCAGGTCATGCCGCAGGACATATGGCGTCCCATCCCCTTGGCGATGGCGGTCTGGAACACCGGCCTGGAATCCTCCACCACCAGTACGTCGGGGTCTTCGCGGGCCAGCCATGCCAGACGCTCTTCCAGGCCGTGGCTGTCCTGGGCGGCGTTGAACTGGATCAGCTTGATCTGACCGGGGGCGCCGACCGGCGCCGGCGCGCTCTTCGGGTGCAGGAACTCCGGCGCCATCAGGATCAGGCTGAGCGTCACAGCGGCGGCGCCCAGCAGCGCCGGAGCCAGCCGCTGGTGGATGAACAGGGCCGCGACCAGCACCAGCGTTCCGCCGGCCAGATAGATCGGAGCGAAGTGCGTCAGGATGTCGAGGTGGGCGTTGAATCGGCCGCCCTGAGCGACCAGGGCGAGCCCGGCGCTGACCGCGCCGACGGGCAGGACGATCCGGTAATGAACGAATCGCGGGAGGCTCATGTCCCGATCTAACATGCCGTGATGCTTGACGGGTGGGCCCGCCCGTGCGCTTCAAGCGCGCCCATGCAACTTGCCGACTTCGACTTTGAACTTCCCGAGGACCGGATCGCCCTGCGGCCAGTCAGCCCGCGCGACTCCGCGCGCCTGCTACTCGTCCGCGCGGGAGACCCGCTGGCGGACCTGACTGTGGCTGATCTGCCATCCCAGCTTCGGGCCGGCGACGTGCTGGTCCTCAACGATACGCGGGTGATCCCTGCGCGGCTGAAGGGCCGGCGGGTGCGCGAAGGTTCGGACGTCGCCGTCGAGGCCACCCTTCATAAGCGTCTTTCGCCCTCGCGCTGGACCGCATTCATGAGGCCCGGGAAGAAGCTCGCCCCGGGCGATCGGGTCCATTTCGGGTCTATGCACGACCGCGCGTGCCTGCTCGGCGCGCTGGACGCCACCGTCGTCGAGAAGGGCGAGGGGGGCGAAGTGACTCTGGCCTTCGACCTGGCCGGGCCGGACCTGGACGCGTCGATCTCGGAGCGTGGGGCGATGCCGTTGCCGCCCTACATCGCCGCCAAGCGCGGCGAGGACGAGAAGGACCACGCCGACTATCAGACGGTCTATGCCGACGAGGAGGGATCGGTCGCCGCGCCGACCGCCGGACTTCATTTCACGCCGCAGCTGATGGAACGGCTGGAAGCGATGGGCGTGACGCTGCGGTTCGTCACCCTGCATGTCGGCGCTGGCACCTTTCTGCCGGTGAAGACCGAAAACCTGTCGGAACATCGGATGCACGCCGAGTACGGCGAAGTCGGCGTTGAGACGGCCGCGGCGCTGAACGCGGCCAAGGCGGCGGGCGGCCGCATC
>DASUIJ010000276.1:0-9142 GCA_036279815.1 Phenylobacterium sp.
CAGCAAGCCGATCACCGCCGTCGCCGTGATGATGCTTGCCGAGGCGGGCGAGCTGGAGCTCGAGGCGCCGGTCCGTCGCTACCTGCCGACCTTCCCGGCCGAGCACGATGCGGTCACCCTGCGCCATCTGCTGACCCACACTTCCGGGCTCAGAAACTACAACGCGGGCGAGCGCTTCCTGCGCCACGAGGGCCGCCTGTCCCTGCCCTCTGTGGAACGACTCGCCTACCTGATGGACCAGCCAGCCGAGTTCGCGCCAGGAGACCGCTACGCCTACTCCAACACCGGCTATGTCCTGCTGGGGTTCGTGATCGAGGCGGTGACGGGGCGGCGCCTGGCCGACGTGCTGCGCGAGCAGGTATTCGCGCCTTGCGGTATGACCAGAAGCCGACTGCTGGACGACCACACCCTCGTGCCCGGTCGCGCCAGCGGCTACGAGCTTGGCTCGCGGGGCCTGCAAAACGCCTGGCATCAGGCGCTGAGTTGGCGCGGCGGCGCGGGCGGAATGGCCTCGACCGCCGGGGACCTGATCCTTTGGGTCCAGGCGCTGGAGGGCGGGCGGCTGATCGGCGCTGAAAGCCGCGCCGCGATGCTGCGGCCGACGACGATGAACGACGGCTCGAGCTTCGACTACGGACTGGGCTGGGGGCTGGGATCCTATCAGGGTCACGTGGCCCACCTGCATACGGGCGGCGGCTTCGGCTACGCCTGCGAGCTGGTTCGGTTCCCGCAGGCGGACGCCACGGTCGTGCTACTGACCAATCTTTTCCGTTTCCCGTTCCACCGGGTGGGCATGGCCATCGCCCGGCAGGCGCTCGGGCTTTCGGAGCCGGTGTCTCGGCCCCGGCCGCTGCAGAACGCGGAGGCCTATGCCGGAACCTATCGGAGCGCGGAAGGAACGGACCTTTCGCTAAAGGCGATCGACGGCGGGATCGAGGACCTCGTGCACTGCGGCGAGCAGACCTTCCACGCCCATGACGACGTGGAGACGCAGTATCGCTTTTCGGAGCCCTCGCCCGAGGGGTTCCTCGCCGTGGCGGCGGTGATGCCGTTGTTCCCGCCGTTCACCTACCGCCGCATCCTCGCCTGACGGAGCCCGCAATCCGGGCCATGGAGAAGACCCGGTATCGAACGCGCCACGCGGGGTTGCGTCGGCCCCGGCCGACTGGGCAAGCTGAACACCTCCGGGGGAGTCACATTTTGCGCCGACTGATCGTTCCGCTGGCCATGCTGCTGGCCTCTGCCGCGCCCGCCGCCATGGCCGCCAAGCCCAAGCCCCTGCCCGCCTGGGCGGTGGCGCACCGTGACGCCGTGGTGCTGGACACCCATTTCGATACGCCGGCCAACTTTCACCTGGCGGGCTGGGACATGCTGGACCGGCACAGCTACGCGGTCGACGGCAGCCAGGTGGACCTGCCTCGCATGATCCAGGGCGGGGTCGACGGCGGGTTTTTCGCGGTGTTCACGCCCCAAGGTGCGCGCGGGCCCGAGGGCGACGCCAAGGCGCGGGACTACGCCCTGGTCCGGGCCACCGAGATCCACGAGATGGTGGCGAAGCACGGCGACCAGTTCGCCCTGGCCCTCAAGGCCGATGACGTCGCAACCATCCTGGCCGCCCACAAGCGGTTCGTGTTCATCAGCATGGAGAACGGCTCGCCGGTGGCGGGGGATGTGAACCTGCTGCAGGCCTTCTACGCGCTGGGCCTGCGCATGGCCGGACCGGTCCACTTCCTGACCAACGACCTGGGCGATTCCGCCACCGACAAGGCGGAATGGGGCGGACTCTCGCCCCGGGGCAAGGCGTTCGTGGCCGAGGCGAACCGGCTGGGGATCGTGCTCGACGCCAGCCACGCCTCGGACCAGGTGCTGGACCAGATGCTGGCGCTCTCCAAGGCGCCGATCATCCTGTCGCACTCGGGATGCCGGGCGATCTTCGACAACCCGCGCAACGTCGACGACAACCGGCTGCGGGCGCTGGCCGCCCATGGCGGGGTCATCCAGATCAACGCCTTCTCGAACTACATGGTGCCGACGCCGAAGATCCCGGAACGGGAGGCGGCGCTGGCGGCGCTGCTGAGACAGGTGGGCGCCACGGGACGCGACATGACTCCCGACCAGCGCAAGGCGTTCCTGGCCGGCAAGAAGGCCATCGACGCCAGGTGGCCCGTGCCGCGCGCCAACCTCGACGACTACATGGCGCATATGCTGCACGCGATCAAAGTCGCCGGGATCGACCACGTGGGCGTATCGGGCGACTTCGACGGCGGCGGCGGGATCGCGGGCCTGGAGAGCGTGGCCGACTATCCCCGGATCACCCGGCGGCTTATGGCCGCCGGCTACAGCAAGGCCGATGTCGCCAAGGTCTGGGGCGGCAACGCGCTTCGGGTCCTGCGCGAGGTCGAGGCGGCCAAGGGAACCTAGCGCCGGAGTTTCTGACCTCCGACGGACCGGCCCCCTAACCCCGCCCGCTGGTCGGGATGTCCTTGAACGGCACGTCCTTGTCCACGCGGATGTCGCCCGGAAGGCCCAGGACCCGCTCGGCGATGATGTTGCGCAGGATCTCGTCGGTGCCGCCTTCCACGCGGGTCGCGGGAGAGCGCAGCAGCATGGCCTGGAACTTCTGCGCCGCCTCGGCGTGGGCCGGATCGTTGATCACGCCGGCTTGGCCCTGCAGGTCCAGGGCGAACATCGCCAGCTCCTGCATGGAGGCGCCGGCCACCAGCTTGCCGATGGAGTTCTCCGGCCCCGGCGTCTCGCCCTTGGAAAGGGCGCTGATCGCCCGCATACCGGTGTACTTCAGGCCGCTGGCCCGGACCGCATATTGCGCCAGCCGCGAACGGACCATGGGATTGTCGGCCGCCGGACCGTCCTCGGTCTGGAGGTTCAGGCAGTAGTCGAACAGCTCCGGGAACCCGGTCGGCATGCCCGAGCCGATCGACAGCCGTTCGTTCATCAGGGTGGTCAGCGACACCGCCCATCCCTGACCCACCGCGCCCAGCCGCTGGGCGTCGGGGATGCGGACGTCAGTGAAGAACACCTCGTTGAACCCCGACTGACCGTTGGCCTGCTTGATCGGCCGGATCTCGATCCCGGGCGTTTTCATGCTCAGCCAGAACATGGTCAGGCCCTTGTGCTTGGGCACGTCGGGGTCGGTGCGGGTGATCAGGATGCCGTAGTCGGAGTTCTGGGCGCCGCTGGTCCAGATCTTTTGGCCGCGGATGATCCAGTCGCCCGTTCCGTCATTGGCGGGCTCGGCGCGGGTGCGCAGGCCGGCCAGGTCGGAGCCGCCTGCCGGCTCGGAGAACAGCTGGCACCAGACTTCTTCACCCGCGGCCAGGGGCGGCAGCAGCTTGCGTTTCTGCTCCTCGCTGGCCCAGGCCATCACCGTGGGGCCGCACATGCCGTGACCGATGATGAACAGGCCGCCGAGGGAGCCGTAGACCCCTTCTTCCTGGCCCCAGATCACGCGCTCGATCGGCGTGGCGCCGCGGCCGCCGTATTCCTTCGGCCAATGCAGGCAGGCCCAGCCGGCGTCGGCCTTCTTCTTCTGCCAGGCCTTGGCGGCGGCGATGGGGTCCTCGCTGCTCAGGCCCGAATTGCCGAAGGTCGCCTGGCTGAGTTCGGCTTCCAGGTGCTTGGGCGCGTTCGCGTCGATCCAGGCGCGGACCTCGGCGCGGAAGGCGGCTTCCTGGGGGGTGTCGTCGAAGTTCATCGCAATTCTCCTCAGGCGGCCACGACGTTGCGGCGGCGCATCCGCTCGATCAGCAGGTCTTCCCAAGTGGTCAGGGAGCCCAGCGCCAGGGCCAGGCCGTTGGCGCGGCGGTAGAACAGGTGGCAGTCGAAGGCCCAGGTGAAGCCCATGCCGCCATGCACCTGGATGTTGTTCTTGGCGCAGTGCTGGTAGGCCTGGGTCGCGGACACCCGGGCCGTGGCGGCCGCCACCGGCAGTTCCGCCGAGCCCGTCGAAAGCGCCCAGGCGCCGTAATAGGCGTTGGAGCGGGCCAGGGTCGCGGCGACGTACATGTCGGCCAGCATGTGCTTGATCGCCTGGAAGGAGCCAATCTGGCGGCCGAAGGCCATCCGCTCCAGGGCGTAGTCGCGGGCCATCTCCAGGGCCCGGTCGGAGCCGCCCACCTGCTCGAAGGCCATCAGGACGGCCGCGCGATCCAGCACGTCGGAGACGATGCGCCAGCCCTGTCCGGCCTCGCCCAGCAGTTCGGCCGGAGCGCCGTCGAAGGTCAGGCACGCCTGGCTGCGGGTGGGGTCGATGGTTTCCAGCACCTCGCGGGCGACGCCGGGTCCGCTCAGGTCCACCAGATAGAGCGAGACGCCCTCGGGTCCGCGGGCGGCGACGACGGCCAGGTCGGCCACGTCGCCGTCGGCCACCGGCATCTTGACGCCCGTGAGCTTGCCGTTGGCGACCGGCGCCCGGATCGCACGCTCCGTGACCCGGCCGACGCCCTCGCCCAGGGCCAGGGTCCCGATGGCGGCCCCGGAGGCCAGCTTCGGCAGCCAGGCCGCCTTCTGGGCGTCGGAACCGGCGACCATCAGGGCCTCCGCGGCCAGGTAGATCGACGAGGCCATGGGAACCGGCGCATTGGCGCGGCCAAGCTCCTCGGCGATCACGCAGAGTTCCAGATGTCCCAGGCCGACGCCGCCGAACGCCTCGGGGATCGCCGCGCCCAGGAAGCCCATTTCGCCGAGCCCTTTCCAGAGCTCCCGATCGAAGGGCTCCGGCCCCTCCAGGATCGCGCGAACGGCGGACGGGGAGCAGCGCGCGGCCAGGAACTTCCTGGCCTCCTCTCGCAGTTGTTTCTGCTCGTCGGAGAAGTCGAAGTTCATGGGCGCGTCTCCCTGGGCGGTCTTTCCGTCTAGCTGCAGGACCTGTCCCAAGGGCAGTCAAAGCCTGGCGCTTGCCTGACGCAAGGACCGGGCGTCCAGGTTAGATGCAGAGGCCGGCGCGCGACCGGCCGCAATGGGAGGTGGGCCATGGACCTGGGACTGAAGGACAAGACCATATTCGTGGCCGGCGCGAGTCGCGGCATCGGCCTGGGCATCGTCGAGGCCTGCCTGGCCGAAGGCGCCAAGGTGGCGATCACCGCAAGGGGCGCCGAGGCGCTGGAGGCTACGCGCGCCAGGCTGGCCGCCCAGTACGGCGCGGACCGGCTTTGGGCCATGGCCGGCGACATGCGCGAGACCGAGACCATCGAGAAGGCCCTGGCGGGCGCGGAGGCGGCCCTGGGTCCGATCTTCGGTGCGGTGGCCAATGTGGGCCTCTATCCCTGCCCGCCCGGAGCGGAGGTGGACGACGAGACCTGGGACGCGGGATTTTCGCAGAATCTGGGCTCGGCCTGGCGGCTGGCCCGGGGCGCCTACCGTCTGATGGCGCCACGCGGCGAGGGCGCGATCCTGTTCATCAGCTCGATCGCCGGCCTGGGGGCCCTGGGCACGCCCCTGACTTACGGAACCGCCAAGGCCGGCATGAACCACCTGACCAAGGAGCTGGCCCGGATCACCGGACCCACCGGCGTGCGGGTCAACGCCATCGCGCCCGGCAACATCGTGTTCCCGGGCGGAGATTGGGAAGCCCGCGCAACCGGGCCCCGCGCGGCGGCCTGGACCCGCTGGCTGGAGCGGGAGGTGCCCATGAAGCGGTTCGGCACGCCCGAGGAGATCGGCGCCGCAGCGGTGTTCCTGTTGAGCCCCAAGGCCAGTTTCGTCCACGGCGCGGTGGTGCCGGTGGACGGTGGACAGACGAGGTAGAGCCATGACCTACGAACATCTCGATATCCGCCAGGACGGCGACATCGCCTGGGCGACCATGAACCGGCCCGACCGGCTCAACGCCCTCAACCCCAAGCTGGTGGAGGAATTGCGTGATTTCTTCGTCGGGCTCTACTGGCGGCGCGACGTCCGCGTGGTGGTGCTGCGCGGCGCGGGCAAGGCGTTCTGCGCCGGGCTCGATCTGAAGGAACGAGGCGGCGACAACGCCGACCGCTCGGTGGGCGCGGGCCTGACCGGCCAGCGGCGGATCAGCGAGATCGTCATCGCCATGCGCCGCTGTCCGCAGCCGATCATCGCCTGCGTGGATGGCGCCGCCAGCGGCGGCGGCTTCGCCCTGGCGCTGGCGTCCGACGTGCGCATCGCCACGCCGACCCTCAAGATGAACGCCGCCTTCATCCGCATCGGCCTGTCCGCCTGCGACATCGGCGTCAGCTATTTCCTGCCGCGGATGGTGGGAAGCTCGGTGGCCGCCGAGTACATGCTGACCGGCCGCTTCATCGGCGCCGAGCGGGCCTACCAGCTTGGCCTGATCAGCCGGGTGGTCGACGCCGACGCCCTGGAGGCCGAGGCCCGGTCCTTCGCCGACGACATGCTGCACGCCACACCGCTGGGCCTTCGCCTGACCAAGGAGGCGCTGAACCACGCCATCGACGCCAACGGCCTGGAAGCCGCCATCGCCATGGAGGACCGCAACCAGATCCTCTGCGCCCAGGACGGCGACTTCGGCGAGGGCGTCCGCGCCTTCCTGGAGAAGCGCAAGCCGGTCTACGCCAAGCGGGAGAGCTGAGCGGCGGCCGGACGCGCGGTCAGGCCGCTCCTCCCCGTGCGATCAGGCGGTCGATCTGCTGCGCCAGGACGGTCAGCGGCACGGCGCCGGTCTTCACCAGGGTGTCGTTGAAGGTGCGGACGTCGAACTTCGGGCCCAGGGCCTGCCTGGCGTGGTCACGCAGGCGGTTGATCTCGGTGTGGCCGACCTTGTAGCCGCAGGCCTGACCGGGGGTGCAGATATAGCGGTCGATCTCGCTGGTCATGGCCGCCTGGGTCCGGCCGGAATTGGCCACCGCCCATGCGATGGCCTGGTCACGGGTCCAGCGCTTGGCGTGCATGCCGGTGTCGACCACCAGGCGGATGGCGCGGAACCGCTGGGCCTGGAGGTAGCCGAGCTGGCCGGCCCAGTCGTTCTCGTACATGCCCATCTCGTCGCCGAGTTGCTCGGCGTAGAGCGCATAGCCCTCGACATAGGAATTGAAGCCCGAGAGCAGGATGCGGATCAGCGGCAGGTGGCCGGTCTCGGTCAGATAGGCGCCCTGCCAGGCGTGGCCCGGTATGGTCTCGTGGTAGGTCAGGGTCGGCAGGGAGAACTTCGGCCAGTTCTTCGTCGTCTTCAGGTTGATGTAGTAGGTCGAGGGCCGCGAGCCGTCGAGCGAGCCGGTGTTCATATAGCCCTGTCCGGCGCCGTCCTGGATCTCGACCGGCACCCGCTTCACCAGCACCGGCGCCTTGAGCTTCAGGGTGAACTGGCTCTCGAGCCTGGGCCGCACATTGTCGATGACGCTCTGCAGATAGGCCAGCAGCTGGGCCCGACCCTCGTCGGTGTCGGAGAACAGGAACCTGGGATCGTTCCCCAGCGCGATCATCCGCTCGCCGACCGTGCCCTGGGTCAGCCCTTGGGCCTTCAGGAGGCCGTCCATCCGCGCCTCGATGGCCTTGTTCTGCTCGAGGCCCATCTGGTGGATATCTTCGGCGGAGAGCGTGGTGTTGGTGCCCTGCTTCAGCAGCCAGCCGTAATAGGCCTCGCCGTCGGGCAGCTTCCAGACGCCGGCCTCGGAATTGGCCTTGGCGGCGTTGGCCTTGAGCACCTCGCGCTGGCGGGCCAGGGCCGGATAGATCTCGCTTTCGACCACCTTGGCTGCCATGCCCGCATAGTCGCCGGCGATACCCTTGGCCTTGGCCCGGCCCGCCACCGAGGTCACGAAGCGCGACTGGTCCGCCGGGACCGCGAGCATGCCGTCGAACTGCCCCAGGGCGTTGGCCAGGATGAAGTCGGGCGCGATGACGCCCAGGCCGGCGTCGCGGCGAACCCGGTCGGTCTCGTCGTTGATCGCCTTGGCCACGCCGTGCAGGCGGGCGATGTAGGCGTCGGCGTCGGGCTTGACGTTGATCTGGTGCTGGCTGTCCAGGAACTCGGCCGCGCTGGAAAACGTGCCGTTCTGCTGGTTCACCACATAGGGCGTGGCGCTCTCGCTCATCGCCGTCTTGATGGAATTGTCGCCGTAGTCGAAGGCGCCGGCCTCGACGCCCAGTTCGAGCGCGTAGGCCGCGACCCCCTTGTTGATCCGCGCCGCCTCGCTGAGACCGGTCTCGGGGATCGCGTTGATCGCCTTCAGTTCGTTGCGGCACATTTCGGACAAGGATCTGACCGCCGCCCAGGAACTGTCGCTGATCTGGGACTTCAGGCCCGCCTTGGCGCCCTTGTCGAGGCCCAGCGACGTGGCGAACTCCGGCGAGCCGTTCAGGATGGTGTTGGCCAGTCCGTCGAGCCGGGCGTTGAGCGCGGCGTCGCCGGAGGCCGCGGCCAGCGCCGCCCTCGGCGCGACCGCGACGAGGCCCGCGGCGCCCCCCGACAGCAGGATCTGGCGGCGGTCGAGTTTCATGGGTCGCTCCGGGGCTGGCGTTTGGGCGCGACCCTAGGGTGCTGCGGCGGCGGAAGCCAAGTTAACTGGCTGTAACGTGTGACACCTGGCGACGGGGCGCCGGTCCTGACGCCTGCTGACAGAATTCGGCGTGTCGGCCGTTACACTGGCGGCAGGCGGAACAGAAGCCTCGCGCATACGGCGCCGCGGCGTTTGTTCACACAATGTTCCTGTGTTATCCGTGAGTCCGTTCACTACATTAGGCGATCCCGCGGAGAGACCTTTCCCGGGCCGAGGGCGTTCCAGAAGCTATGGCCGAACAACTGAACTTCATCCGCGTGCGCGGCGCGCGGGAGCACAACCTGAAGAACGTCAACGTGGATATCCCGCGCGGCGAACTCGTGGTGCTCACCGGGCTGTCCGGGTCGGGCAAGAGCTCCCTGGCCTTCGACACCATCTATGCCGAGGGCCAGCGGCGCTATGTGGAGAGCCTGTCGGCCTATGCGCGCCAGTTCCTGGAGCTGATGAGCAAGCCCGACGTGGACCTGATCGAGGGCCTGTCGCCGGCCATCTCCATCGAGCAGAAGACCACCAGCCGCAATCCGCGCTCGACGGTGGGCACGGTCACCGAGATCCACGACTACCTCCGACTGCTGTTCGCGCGGGTCGGCACGCCGTACTGCCCGGACCACGGCCTGCCGCTGCAGTCGCAGAGCGTGTCGCAG
>DASUIJ010000277.1:0-5786 GCA_036279815.1 Phenylobacterium sp.
CGATGGGCCGCACCCAGGCGTCGCGGCAGGCGACCGGGCGTTGGCCGGCCGGGTGGTCCTTCAGGAACCGGTTGTAGCCGGCGACGTAGCCGCGAACGAGGTGCTGATAGTCGGGCGAGGCCGCGGCGAACGCCTTGCGCAGGGCCGCAACGTCAATGTTGGCCTTGAAGAAGAAATCGCTCTCGAGGTTCTTCGTCTCGGTGAAGGCGATCACGGTCGTCGCGTCCGGGCCGAACGCCTTCGACCGCTCGCCGTTCACGGTGACGATCTTGTCGGCCAGCAGGCAGAGATTGTCTTCAAGATAGGCGTAGGCCTGGCCGAATCCGACGCCGCCGTAGTCGGCGGCCGTGACATGCGGCACGCCATACTGGGTGCGGGCGATCTCCGCCCTGTAGCCGGCCGCCTGCGCCGAACCGGCCCCAGGTCCCGCCGTCGCGAGGCCCGCCGCGGCGAGCCCCAGGAGCGCGGCGCGCGACCACATGACCTTGCCCGACATCCGCATTCCCCCCGATGGGCGCCGTTGACCGCGCCTGGCGCAAATTAGGGTCACAGATGGCGAGGGTTGAACAGAAGTCTTCAGATCGCCGAAGCCGCCAAGGCGAGCAGGCCCCCCGCGAGCGAGGGGCCTGCAGCCTGGGGATCAGGCGTCCTTGTGCGGCAGTTCCATGGGCTCGGCCTCGTGGCCGACCACCACGATTCCCTTGCCGAGGTTCGAGTTGCGCATGCCGTAGGCGAAGTAGAGCGCGATCCCGATGGCCAGGTAGATCAGGAAGAAGTTCCGGGTCGGCGCGCTGGCCATCAGGCTCATCAGCAGGACCAGGCACATCACCGCGCCGGCGATCGGCACGAACGGGAACAGCGGCGTGGTGAACGGACGGGCCAGGTTCGGAGCGGCGTAGCGCAGGTACATCACCGTCACGCAGACGATGGAGAAGGCCGCCAGGGAGCCCACGTTCGACAGGTCGGCGAGGGCGTCCAGCGACATGAACCCGGCCGCGCCGCAAGCGGCGACGCCGACGATGATGGTGTTGATCCAGGGCGTCTTGAACTTGGGATGCACCACGGCCAGGACCTTGGGCAGCAGTCCGTCGCGGCTCATGGTGTAGAAGATCCGCGTCTGGCCGTAGAGCAGCACCAGCATCACCGACGACAGCCCCGCGATGGCGCCGATCTTCACCAGCACCGCGAACCAGGGCAGGCCGATATGGTTCACCGCCGTGGCGATGGGGGCCGGATTGTCCAGGCTGGCATAGGGCACGATGCCCACCAGCACCGCAGAGGTGGCGATGTAGAGGACGGTGCAGATCGCCAGGGCGCCCAGGATGCCGATGGGCATGTCCTTGGCCGGGTTGCGACTCTCCGCGCCGGCGGTGGAGACCGCCTCGAAGCCCAGATAGGCGAAGAAGATCACGGCTGCGCCGTGGATCACCCCGCCAAGGCCGTACTTGGTGTTGTTGGCGCCGGTGACCACGTCCCAGAGGGCGCGGCCGATCTGATGCCAGATGTCCATGTTGGTGCCGGGCGGCGGCGCCGGGACCTGGGGCGGGATCAGCGGGTGCCACAGGTCGGGGTTCACATAGCGCGACCCGATCACGATGAAGGCGATGACCACCGTCAGCTTGATGGCGACCACGATGTTGTTGACCGTCGCCGATTCCGAGACGCCCAGGGTCAGGAGGCCGGTGACCAGGGCGATGGCGACGATGGCCGGCAGGTTCATGATGCCGGTGCCGATCACATGGCCCATGTCGTCCCTGACCAGCACCCCGGGGGCTGCTGTCAGGGCCGGGGGTATGATGATGTGCATGTCCTTGAGAAGACTGGACAAATACCCCGACCAACCCACGGCGACGGTCGAGGCCGCCAGGCCGTATTCGAGCAGCAGGAGCAGGCCCATCACCCAGGCCACCACCTCGCCCATCGAGGCGTAGGAGTAGGAATAGGCCGAACCCGAGACCGGCAGAACCGAGGCCAGCTCCGCGTAGCAGAGGGCCACGAAGGCGCAGAGCGTGCCGGTGATGATGAACGAGATCATGATCCCCGGACCGGCGAACTGCGCCGCGGCCCGGCCGGTGAGGACAAATATGCCCGTACCGATGATGCAGCCGATGCCCAGAAGCACCAGGTTCAGCGCGCCCAGGGAGCGGTTCAGCTCGCCATGTTCATGCTCGTCCTGGATCTGTCCGATGGATTTCCTCCGGAAGATCCCTTTGGAGCGTCCCCCGACGCCGTCCGCATTCGCCATGAATCTCTCCTCAATTGGCCGGACTCTCTCGCCAGCCTGGCGCGACGCTAGACGGCTAAGCGTCAACCGGCAATCTCGACGCGTCCGAGGCCCGGTTTCGGCCCCTTCTGGCGGTGGACGCTGGGGTATCCGCGGCGAGGCCGTGCCGAAATCGTGCGGTTTTGGGGAATCACATGCCTGGAGCTCCGAGCCGTTCGCCGCCTTGGCCCTGGCCGCCGGCCGACCACCCCCGGGGCCGACGCGAATGTTCCCGGTGGCGCTTGACAGTCCGTTTTACCGTCGTAATTTGCATCGACGAACTTACAGGCGTAGCCGACCATGCACATCACCGCGGCGGAAAGTCAGGTCATGGACGCCCTCTGGCGCCGCGGCCCCCTGACCACGGACGAGATCGTCGCCGACGTGGGCGCCGCCCAGAACTGGGGCGACGCGACGGTCAAGACCCTGATCAACCGCCTGCTGAAGAAGAAGGCGCTGCGGTCCGAGCGGTCGGACGGCCGGCACTGCTACCACCCCCTGGTCGAGCGCTCCGACTATGTCCAGGCCGAAAGCCAGGGCCTGCTCGACCGCCTGTTCGACGGCGAGCTTGCCCCGCTGGTGGCCCATTTCGCCAAGAACCGCGCCCTGAAGCCGGACGAGATCGCCCGGCTGAAGAAGCTCATCACGGAGCTCGACGACGATGATGTCTGATCTTTTCGACTCGTTCGTCCGCGCCAACCTGTTCGGGGGCCTTGCGGTCGCCGGGGTGCTGGCCCTGCGCCTGCCCGCGCGCCGGTTCCTGGGCCCGCACAACGCCTACGCCCTGTGGCTGGCGGTTCCCCTGGCCTTCCTGGCGAGCTTCCTGCCCGGCGTCGAGGCCGAGACGGCGGCGCAGGCCGCAGCCCCCCTGACCGCCGCCCTGCCCCCCGCGATCTCGACCGCCGAGCTCGCGGCGGTCTGGACGGCGGGCGCCGCCCTCGCGGCGGCCGCCGTCGCCATCGGCCAGATGCGCTTCCTGGCCCGCGCCCGCGCCGGACGCGCCGGACCCGCCGTGGTGGGCGTGATCTGTCCGCGCCTGGTGACCCCGGCCGACTTCCAGGACAATTTCACCGCCGCCGAGCGCGCCCTGATCCGCGCTCATGAGCGGGCTCACATCGACCGCAACGATCCCAAGGTGAACGCCGCCGTCACCGCCGCCCAGGCGCTGTGCTGGTTCAATCCCCTGGCCCATGTGGGCGCCCATTTCGCCCGCCTGGACCAGGAACTGGCCTGCGACGCCACGGTGATGGCGACCCGGTCGCGGGACCGGCGGCTCTATGCGGAGACCATGCTGAAAACCCAGATGGCGTCCTCTCCGCTCCCGCTGGGATGCCACTGGCTCGCCGGCCGCCATCCGCTGGAAGTCCGGATCGGGCTGTTGAAGCGTCCGGCCGTGCCCCACCTGCGCCGTCTGGCCGGCGCCTGGGGCGCCGCAGGCTTGGCCCTGGCGACCGGCTACGCCGCCTGGGCGGCCCAGCCGCCCGCGCCGCCCCGGCCCCACTTCGTCCAGTCCCTCTACACCCTGGACCCGGCGGAACCCCGGACCAGCGTCATGATGATCCGCCTCTCACCGGAGGAGGCGGCCGCCCTGCCCCGTCCGGCACGCCGCTAACCCTTCCAATTCCTCACCGACTCCGGAGGCGCCGATGACCCGGTTCATCGTTCGCGGACTCGTGGCCGCGCCTGTGATTCTGTTCGTCCTGATCGGCGTCGGACTGGTGCTGGCCGGTCTGATCCCCCGATAGATCGCCGCAGAGACCCGGCCCCTATCGCGCTTGGCGGCGAGTCCGGCTAGAAGGCCCGGCATGAGCGCCAAGCCTGCAAAGACCCTGGCCGAGACGGCCGCCGAATACGGCCTGAAGCCGGAGGAATACGACCTCATCGTCAAACGCCTGAACCGCGAGCCGAACCTCGTGGAACTGGGCGTCTTCTCGGTGATGTGGTCCGAGCACTGCTCCTACAAGTCCTCGCGCAAGCACCTGGGCAAGTTCCCCACCACCGGGCCCCGGGTGATCTGCGGTCCCGGCGAAAACGCCGGCGTCGTGGACATCGGCGACGGACAGGCCTGCATCTTCAAGATGGAGAGCCACAACCACCCCTCCTACATCGAGCCCTATCAGGGCGCGGCCACCGGCGTGGGCGGCATCATGCGCGACGTCTTCACCATGGGCGCGCGGCCCATCGCGCTGTTGAACGCCCTGCGCTTCGGCGATCCCAGCCATCCGAAGACCCGGCGCCTTGTCTCGGGCGTCGTGAGCGGCATCGGCGGCTACGGCAACTGCGTGGGCGTGCCCACCGTGGCGGGCGAGACCAATTTCCACCACGGCTATGACGGCAACATCCTGGTCAACGCCATGTGCGTGGGCCTGGCCGACGCCGACAAGATCTTCTACTCCGCGGCGCCGGCCGTCGGCCTGCCGGTGGTCTATTTTGGCTCCAAGACCGGCCGCGACGGCATCCACGGCGCGACCATGGCCTCGGCCGAGTTCGACGACGCGTCCGACGAGAAGCGCCCCACCGTCCAGGTCGGCGACCCCTTCGCCGAGAAGCTGCTGATCGAGGCCACCCTCGAACTGATGGCCTCCGGCGCCGTGGCCGCCATCCAGGACATGGGCGCGGCGGGCCTCACCTCCTCGTCGGTCGAGATGGCCGGCAAGGGCGGGGTCGGAATCGAGCTCGACCTGGACATGGTTCCCCAGCGCGAAGACGGCATGAGCGCCTACGAGATGATGCTGTCGGAAAGCCAGGAGCGCATGCTGGCGATCCTGAAGCCCGGCCGCGAGCACGACGGCCACAAGATCTTCGAGAAGTGGGGGCTGGACGCCGCCGTCATCGGCTGGACCACCGACACCGGCCACATGGTCCTGAAGCACAAGGGCGAGGTGGTCTGCGACGTGCCCCTGGCCCCGCTGTTCGACGACGCCCCGCTCTATGACCGGCCGTGGGTGGCTCCCAAGCCCCAGCCGCGCCTGGCGCCCTCCGACGTGCCGGAGCCCAAGGACTATGCCGAGGCCGTGCTGAAGCTGATGAGCGCCCCCGACATGGCCTCCAAGCGTTGGCTCTGGGAGCAGTACGATCGCCACGTGATGGCCGACACCCTGGAAGACTCGGCCACCGGCGCCGACGCCGGGATCGTGCGCGTGCACGGCAGCAGGAAGGCCCTGGCGGTCACCTCCGACTGCACCCCCCGCTATGTCGAGAACGACCCCTACGAGGGGGGCAAGCAGGCGGTCGCCGAGGCCTGGCGCAACCTGACCGCCGTGGGCGCCGACCCCATCGCCATCACCGACAACCTGAACTTCGGCAATCCCGAACGGCCCGAGATCATGGGCCAGATCGTGCGCGCCATCGACGGCATGGCCGAAGCCTGCCGGGTGCTGGACTTCCCGGTCGTGAGCGGGAACGTGTCGCTCTACAACGAGACCGAAGGCCGCGGCATCCTGCCCACGCCCGCCATCGGCGGCGTCGGCGTGATCCAGGATGCGAAGCAGGCCGTGGGCTACGCGATGCAAGCGGGGCTGGA
>DASUIJ010000278.1:0-9201 GCA_036279815.1 Phenylobacterium sp.
ACACCAGCCTCTATTACCCGAACACCGACGCCGGCCGGGCCGAGCTGCTGGCGGGGCTGCAGGTGAAGCTGAAGGAGGTGGCGGCGCGCCTGCCAAGGATGTTCGCCCACCTGCCGCACCAGCAGATCGAGGCCCGCCGGGTGCCGCCGGCCATCCAGGACGGATCGCCGGGCGCCTATTCGGAAAGCGCGCCCATGGACCGCTCGCGGCCGGGCACGATCAACTTCAACCTGAAGAACACCAACGAATGGCCGAAGTGGAACCTGTCCTCGACCCTCTATCATGAGGGCCTGCCGGGCCATCAGCTGCAGGGCGGCCTGGCGCAGGAGAGCCCCGGCATCCCCGCCATCCGCAAGAACATGTATTTCTCGGGCTATGGCGAGGGTTGGGCGCTCTATGCCGAGCAGCTCGCCGCCGAACTGGGGATGTACGAGGACGATCCGCTGGGCGAGATCGGCTGGCTGAAGGCCCAGATCTTCCGCGCCGGCCGCTGCGTGGTCGATACCGGCATGCACACCATGCGCTGGAGCCGGGAGCAGGCGATCGAATACCTGATGGCTCTGGACGGCGACGCGGTGGGCTCGACCACCCGGGAGGTTCAACGCTACTGCGCGATTCCGGCCCAGGCCTGCAGCTACAAGATCGGCCACACCTTCTGGAACCAGCAGCGGGACCGGGCCAAGGCGGCGCTGGGCGACCGCTTCGACATCAAGGCGTTCCACGATGCGGGTCTGCTGTCCGGGGCCATGCCGCTGGACGTCCTGGCCGACGTGATCGGCGGCTATATCGAGGCCGCGAAGGGATAGGCTTGGGGCAAGGTGAGGCGGCCCCGCGAAGGGCCGCCCCGAAGTCCTTAGTGCTTGGCGGCGGCGTCGACGGCGTCTTCAGCCTTGTCGCCGGCCTTCTTGGCCGCGTCGCCAGCCGTTTCGGCGGCGGCGCCGGCGGACTTGGCGGCGTCACCGGCGGCGGTGGCCGCGGCGGTCGAGCCCGTGGCCATGGCGGCCTGGCTTGCCTCGGTGGCGGCGGCGGCGGAGGTTTCGGCCGCGCTGGAGGCGGCGGCGGCGTCCTGGCTGGCGGCGGTCGCCTCGGCGGCCTTGTCGGCCGGCTTGGAGCAGGCGGCGGCGGTCATGGCGAGGGCGGCGACGGCCGCGATGGTGATCATGCGCATAGTGTGGGTTCTCCCTGGAAGCCCGACGAAGTGCTCGCCCCCGAGGGGGAGAGGCCTGTTGGCGGCAAGGGAACGCCGATAAACGGAATGTGATCCGCGTCCCGGTAAAAATATCGAGAGGTCCGGCGCCTCCACAGTTGAGTTTTGTGCGTTTCCCATCGGGCGTCTGCAGTTGTAGGGCGTGGAAAACCGCTTCTCCCACGGGGCGGAAATGTCCCGGCAGGACGCATGGTCGCGGTCACGACGCTTTCGGAACTCACCATCGACGGGAAACTTTCGCTGGGGCCCGGCGCCTCCAGCAAGGACCTGTTCGATTTCTATGGCGACGACCTGAGGGCCTGGTTCCACGGCCAGCGGGCGGCCAGCGACGCCATCATGGTCGGGGCGGGCACCGTGCGGGCCGACGATCCGGAACTCACGGTTCGCTATGCGCAGGGCCCCGATCCCCTGCGGATCGTCCCGAGCTCCGACGCCTGCCTGCCGCTGGGCTCCCGGTTGCTGAACGACGGGCGTCCCACGCTGGTGGCGGTGTCGGGCAGGGCGTCGGACGCCGCGGTGGCGGCCCTGGAAGCCAAACCGGCGGTGGAGGTGATCCGCTGCGGCGAGGACCGGGTGAACCTGCGGCGCCTGATGGGCGTTCTGGACGCTCGTGGCGTCGGCAGCCTGATCGTCGAAGGCGGCAGTCGCCTGCTGCACAGCCTGTTCGAGGCGGAACTTGTGGGACGGGTCATCATCAAGCACATCCCGGTCATCACAGGCGCGGCCCAGGCCCCGACCTATCTGCAGGCGGGCGAGGGCGCGGGATCGTTGAACCTGTCGCGCTGGCGCCTGGTCGAGTTGTTCGCCAAGAGCGGGGTGGCGGTCTCGATCTACGAGCCGTTGGCGTCCAGGCCATGATCGGGGCCCGGGAGATCGTGGAGATCGGCGCGCGCCTGGCCGACCGAGCGGGCCCGTCGCCGCCGGCCGTCTACGACATCCGCATTGACGCCGCGGACATGGAGACCCTTGAGGACGAGGCCCTGCTGCGCCACGCCGGGCACCAGACGCTGCTGCGGGCCTACCAGGGCCGATACGTGCTCCTGCCCAGCGAAGCCCCGGGCGACTCCATCGTCGAGCGTTTGAAGCGGCACTACGACCCCATGGAAATGGGCCGGCTGGACGCCCTGAGGCCCGCGCTGGAGGCGGAGCTGATCGGACCGCTGATGGCGCAGGCGCAGGCCCGGGCCGCGGGGGCGGACTGCGGGGCCTATGTGGCCGCGCTTCTGCCCGAGCTGCGCGGATCGGAGGCAAATCCGTTTCTGGCATTTCTGGAAGAAAACCCGGCAAGATCCGACCATTACCGAAATTTCCTGATCCAATCCTCCGCGGACCTTCTGGCCGAGGCCTCGGCCTCGGCTCTGGGCGTGGTGGGAGAGTTCGGCGAGCCGCAATCGGCTCTGTTCCGTATCCTGATCGACGAATTCGGGTACGGCGCCCACAGCAGGAAGCACAGCGTGCTCTACCGCGCGACCCTGCGGGATTTCGGCCTGAGCCAGGAGTACAACGCCTACTGGCCGCTGTTCGACACGGTGACGCTGGAACTGCACAACGCCATCCATCACCTGTTCCAGAACCCGCGGAATTTCTTCGCCCAGATCGGGTTCCTGCTGTTCGCCGAGACCAGCTACCAGCGCTCCACCGCCCAGCATTTCCGCTATCTCCGACGCTTCCATCCCAGTGTCGACGCCCGCTACTTCGGCGAGCACGCCCACATCGACCTGCACCACGCCGCCATGGTGGTCGACGAGGTGGTCACGCCGCTGGTGGCCAAGTTCGGGCCCGAGGTGGGGACGGAAATCGTCAAGGGCGCGGAGTTGACCCGGGCGGTGTTCGACGCGGCCGGCGAGCACATGCTGGCGGTGAGCCGCGCCTTCGACGCCGCCGCCGCCAAGGGACTTGCCAGCTATGGGATCCCGGAGGCCGGGGGCCCGCCGGGGCGCTGCGTGAGCCCGCGGACGGCGTCCGGGCCCGGCCAGGTCCAGGTCGGCGGCCTGGGCGTGCTCCTGGAGGCCGGCGCGTTCGCGGACTTTCCCGTGGGCGCGATCGGCCGGCAAGGATGAGCGCGATGCCGGAAGCATCCAGCTGGATCGGCGCCGACCTGCCCCCCATCATCCGGGACGGCAAGGAATACTTCCTGCTGAGCCATCGGGGCGAGCTCTACCTGGTGAGGAACGCCTGTCCGCACCGGGGCGGGCCGCTGAAGTTCGGCTATGTGAACGAGCGGGACGAGATCGTCTGTCCCATGCACCACAACGCCTTCCCCATCGAGGGCCTGATCGCCCAGCCCTCCACGCGCAGGCTGCTGGAGCCCGACCTGTGAGGGGCGTCGGCGGCTTGATCCTGGGCGAGGGCGGGGCGGTGAAGCTCGCCAATCTGGTGACCCTTTCGCGGGGCGTCGCGGTGGCGCCGATCGCGCTGCTGCTGCTGGCCGGTCATGCGGGCTGGGCGCTGGCGCTCTATCTGGCGGCGGCCGCCACCGACCTGGCGGACGGCTGGCTGGCGCGTCGCGAAGGGCGCGCCTCCGAATTCGGCGCGCAGCTGGACGCCGCCGTCGACAACCTGTTCTCGGTGGGAATCCTGGTCTTCCTGCTGCTGGCCTATCCGGGGCTGGCGAGCCGCCAGGGCCTGGCGCTCGCCGTGCTGTTCGGCGGCCCGATCGCCTATCTGGCGGCGTCGTGGCTGATGACCCGGCGGCTGATGATGTTCCATTTCTGGTCGGCCAAGGCCGGCGCCTTCCTGCTGTTCGTGCTGTGGCCGCTGATGGCGGTGACGGGCTGGGAAGGCTGGGTCGCCCTGGCGGCGGCCGTGGTCGGTCTGAGCCGGCTGGAACAGCTGGTGTTCATACTTCGCGGCGGTGTCGATCTCGACGCGCCGCACGGACTGTCCGGCGTGACGCGGTGAAGGGAGTTCCGGGAATGCAGCCGATCCAGTGGGGAGCCCGGACGGCCCGGGCGCGCGGTCCCATCGTCGCCCGAGGCGCGGCGCGAAACGCCATCGGCGTCCATGCGGGCTCGTACGCCGTCTATCGGGCCCTGGCGACCGCGAACGGTTCGCTGCACCCCGCCCACCGTCCGGACCTGGCGGGGACGGACCCCGTGGTCCGGATCGGGCCGTTCCCGCAATGGTCGGAGCCCGGGAGGATCGTGGCCCTCGACCCCTGGGGCCACCGGGTCGCCTCGGACTTCGCCGACGAGATCGCCGCGGGCGCGGACCTGCGCCCGACCATCGCCGTGGCCGAGGGGCGGCTGCGGATGGGCGAGATCTGCGAAGCCATGGACCTGGGCCGGCTGAAGGCGGACGGAAAGGTGCTGAGCCGGGCCGGCGAGGTCCAGGTGACCAAGATCGCCATCGAGCCGGTCTGGTGGCTGCCCGGCGTGGCGGCGCGGCTGGGCCTCGCCGAGGCGGACCTGCGCGAGGCGCTGGTGAGCTCCACCGGCGGCATGTATCCGGACCTGATCGACCGCCCGGACCTGAAGGTGTTCCTGCCGCCGGTCGGGGGGACCAGCGTCTACCTGTTCGGCGACCCGGCCAGGCTGTGCGATCCCGAGGTCCAAGTGGCCTGCAGGATCCACGACGAGTGCAGCGGTTCCGACGTGTTCGGGTCGGACCTGTGCACCTGCCGGCCCTATCTGGCGTTCGGCGTCGAGGAATGCGTACGCATGGCCCAGGCCGGCGGGCTGGGCGTGGTCGCCTATAACCGCAAGGAGGGCCGCGCGCTGGGCGAGGTGGTCAAGCTGCTGGTCTACAACGCGCGCCATCGGGCGGAGGCGGGCGACCGGCCGGACGCCTACTTCGACCGCACGGAAAAGGTGGCCGGGGTGCAGGACATGCGGGTGCAGGACCTGGCGACCGACGTGCTGCACTGGCTGGGGGTTCGCCGGATCGACCGCTGGATCTCGATGAGCAACCTGAAGCGCGCGGCGGTGGAGGCCGGCGGGGTGGAGATCGTGCGCCAGGTGGCGATCCCCGAGGCGCTGATCCCGGCGCGGGCGGATGTCGAGATCCAGGCCAAGGTGGCGTCGGGGTATTTCTCGGAAACGCTCTAGCCGCCGCCCAGCCTGAAGGGCACCACACTGCGGGCGTTGACCGGGACTTCCAGCTTGCGGTCCACCGGCGGGAAGGCGCGCTGGGCGCAGTCGTCGCGTTCGCAGATGCGGCAGCTGACCCCGATGCGGACGGGCGGGCCCGCCAGGTCGACCCCGGCGGAATAGACCAGCTGGTCGGCGTACTGCAGCTCGCAGCCGAAGCCGAGGACGTAGCGGCGGTCCGGGTCGAGATAGGAGCCGGACGGCTTCACCACGCTGCGGGCGACGCAGAGATAGCGTTCGCCGTCGGGCATTTCGGCCACCTGGACCAGGAAGCGGTCGGGGGACCCTACGGCGTCGTGCACGTTCCAGAGCGGGCAGGCGCCGCCGAACCGGGCGAAGCGGAAGCGTGTGGCCGAGTGCCGCTTGGTGATGTTTCCGGCGTGGTCGAGCCGGACGAAATAGAAGGGTACGCCGCGCTCGCCCGGCCGCTGGAGGGTGGAGAGGCGGTGGCAGACCTGCTCCAGGCTGGCGTGGAAGGTGCGGGCGAGCTGCTCGACATCGTGGCGCAGGGCCCGCGCCGTGGCTGCGAAGCGGCGGTAGGGCATCAGGAACGCGCCTGCGGCATAGTTGCCAAGGCCGACGCGGCAGACGTCCACGGCCTGGGTGCTGCGGAAGCCGGCGCGCGCCAGTTCAGCCTCGATCAGGCCGGACAGCTCGGTGGCGACCAGGTGGTAGACCATCTGGAAGGCCCGGGTCTCGGGCGGCTGGGCGGGGTTGAGGGACAGCCGCCGGGTCCGCGGATCGAAGACCCGCATCACGTCGCCCTGGGCCTCCTGGACGACCATGACGCCCAGGCGCCGGCGCAGGTAGTCGGCCAGGGCCTGCTCGGAGAAGTCGACCCCTTCGGACCGCGCCTCCTCGGCCAGGGCCTCCGCCGCCAGGTCGAGGTCGTGCAGGTAGTTGTTCTGGAAGTGGAAGAAGTCGCGCACCTCCTCGTAGGGAAGCAGGGAGCTGGCGGCGATGGACTCGTCCAGCGCGATGGCCTGGTCGGTGAGTTTCAGGCGCTCGTCCAGCTGGTGGTAGGCGCGGTGCAGGTCGAGGAACCGTCGGGCGAAGGCGGGCGCGTGGCGGGCCACCTGGCGCAGTTCGGAGAGCGGTATGGGCGGCTCGCCCGGCGCGGCGTCGGCCAGCACCTCGCGCAGGTCGGCGATCAGGCGCTGGTCGTCGTTGGCGTCGAAGGCGGCGGCCGAGGTCTCGAAGGTCTCGACCAGGGCCACCAGAATCCGCGGGGTGACGGGCCGCTGGTTGGCTTCGATCTGCGACAGATAGCTGATCGAAACGCCGAGCTGGCGGGCGCAGGCCTCCAGCTTCCAGCCGCGGTTCTCGCGCAGGGCGCGGACCTTGGGGCCCACAAAAAGCTTCTCGCGCATTTTACAATTTCACAAGTTGGGTCCGGCGGGTCGCGAAGGTTTCGCACGATCTTGATTGAATCTCACCCCACTTCTGAGATTTTTCGCTCCAATTGAATCCGCCTTCCCCCACTCAATTTTGCGAGCCACCATGCAGCAGCTGCGTTCCTGGACCTCGACCTATGCGCTCGACCGCCGCGCGCGGATGAGCGATCTGAGCCGAATGTGGGGTGTGACCCCTCGCGCGCTGCGGTTCTACGAGGAGTGCGGCCTGATCGACGCCGACCGCGACCGCCGCAACCGGCGGCTCTATGACCGCAAGGCGGTGGACCGGCTGGAACTGATCGTCGAGCTGCGCAAGGCCGGCGTCGGCCTGAACGACATCCGCGAAGTGCTGTCGGCGGAGGGCGACGCGGCCGAGGCGCTGCAGATCGCGATGGGCAAGCTCGATGCGCGCCGCAGCGAACTGCATTCCGCCCTGGGCGCGGTGGATCATGTGGCCGAGCGTCTCAGGACGGTCCGAGCCGCCGCGGCCTGATCCGCGGCTCATCCATGTTCTCGAAAATTCTGATCGCCAACCGTGGCGAGATCGCGGTTCGGATCATCTCGACGTGCCGTCGGCTGGGGATTGCGACGGTGGTTGTGTATTCGGAGGCGGATGCGGATTCGCTGGCTGTGGAGCTTGCGGACGAGTCGGTTCTGATTGGTCCTGCGGCGGCGTCGAAGAGCTATCTGGTGGCCGACAACATCGTGGCGGCGTGCCGGGAGACGGGTGCGGAGGCGGTGCATCCGGGGTTCGGGTTCCTGTCGGAGAACGCGGGGTTCGCGCGGCGCCTGGCGGACGAGGGGATCGTGTTCATCGGCCCCAACCCGCACGCCATCGAGGCGATGGGCGACAAGATCGAGAGCAAGAAGTTCGCGCGGGCGGCCAATGTGTCGGTGGTGCCGGGTCATGTGGGCGAGATCGACGACACGGCGCACGCGATCACGATCTCCGAGGAGATCGGCTATCCGGTGATGATCAAGGCCTCGGCGGGGGGCGGGGGCAAGGGCATCCGTGTGGCCTGGACCCGGCTGGACGTAGAGGAGGGCTTCCCGGCGGTGAAGTCGGAGGCCAAGGCCAGCTTCGGCGACGACCGGATCTTCATCGAGAAGTTCATCGAGAGCCCGCGGCACATCGAGATCCAGGTGCTGGGCGACAAGCACGGCCACGTGGTTCACCTGTTCGAGCGGGAGTGCTCGATCCAGCGCCGGAACCAGAAGGTGATCGAGGAGGCGCCGTCGCCGCTGCTGGACGAGGCGACGCGGCAGGCGATGGGGGCGCAGGCGGTGGCCCTGGCCAAGGCGGTGCAGTACGACAGCGCCGGGACGGTGGAGTTCGTGGCCGGCCAGGACAAGAGCTTCTACTTCCTGGAGATGAACACCCGGCTGCAGGTGGAGCATCCGGTGACGGAGCTGATCACCGGGGTGGACCTGGTGGAGCAGATGATCCGCTCGGCCTACGGCGAGAAGCTGAAGTTCCGCCAGCAGGACCTGAAGATCGACGGCTGGGCGATGGAGAGCCGGATCTATGCGGAGGACCCCTATCGCGGGTTCCTGCCCTCGATCGGGCGGCTGGTGCGCTATGCGCCGCCGAAGGAGGGTCGGTTCGGCGAGATCGTGGTGCGCAATGACGCGGGCGTGCGCGAGGGCGACGAGATCTCGATGTTCTACGACCCGATGATCTCCAAGCTGTCGACCTGGGGCCCGGACCGGCTGTCGGCCATCGACGCCATGGGCCGGGCGCTGGAGGACTTCCACATCGAGGGGCTGGGCCAGAACATCCCGTTCCTGTCGGCGGTGATGGACCAGGCGCGGTTCCGGTCGGGCCAGCTGTCGACCAACTACATCAAGGACGAGTTCCCCGACGGCTTCGTCGGGACGCCGCCGACGGACGCCCAGCGGGACCTGTTCGCGGCGGTGGCCTGCGCCATGCACCAGCGGATGCTGAAGCGCGCGGCGCCTGGGCAGCTGCGCGACGAGTGGACGGTGGTGGCGGGCTCCAAGACCCGTCACGTGCGGCTGGCCAACGGCGCGGACCGGTTCGAGGTGACCCTGGTGGAGGACGGGCGCACGCTGAGCCTGACCGACATCCAGTGGCGTCCGGGCCTGCCGACCTTCAAGGGGGTCCTGGACGGGCGCGCGTTCACCTGCGCGGTGAAGCCGGCGCCGGAGGGGTTCACGATCCGCCACCGGGCGACGGTGCTGAAGGTCCTGGTGCTGACCGCCCGGTCGGCGGAGCTGCACGACAAGCTGCCGGCCAAGCCGCCCGCGGACACCTCCAGGCTGATCGTCTCGCCGATGCCGGGGCTGGTGGTGACGCTGGACGTGGCGCCGGGCCAGCAGGTGCGGGCCGGGGAGGCGGTGGCGATCATCGAGGCGATGAAGATGCAGAACATCATCCGCGCCGAGCGCGACGGGGTGGTCAAGGCGGTCGGAGCCCAGGCCGGCGACAGCGTCGCCGCCGACGAGGTGCTCATCGAGTTCGCCTGAGCCGCGACCTAAGGCGCCGCCGGCG
>DASUIJ010000279.1:0-5057 GCA_036279815.1 Phenylobacterium sp.
GCCGGCTCGATGCTGTTCTCGAAGCTCCTGATCGAGGAAGCCGGCGTGGCGGTGGCCCCCGGCGTGGCCTTTGGCGAATATGGCGAGGGCTATGTGCGGATCGGGCTGGTGGAAAACGAGAACCGCATCCGACAGGCGGCGCGCAACGTGAAAAAATTCCTGGCCAACGCCGACGATATCCTGGCCCGTCACCACAACGCCCTGGCCGAGCAATGACCAGATCGACCTGGCGTATTGGCGTCGCGGGACTGGGAACGGTCGGCGCGGGTCTCTTGAAATTCCTGGCGGAGCGCCCTGATTTCGCGCCTGCGGGCGGACGCAGCGTCGTCACCGGCGTCTCGGCGCGCTCGCGCTCGCGGCCCCGGCCCTTCGATATCTCCGACCTGGCCTGGTTCGACGATCCGGTGGCGCTGGCGACCTCGCCGGACAACGACCTGTTCGTGGAACTGATCGGCGGCTCCGACGGCCCCGCCAAGGCCGCGGTGGAGGCGGCGCTGAAGGCGGGCAAGCCCGTGGTCACCGCCAACAAGGCGCTGATCGCCGAACACGGGGCGGAACTCGCCGTCCTGGCCGAGGCCAAGGGCGTGCCCCTGCTGTTCGAGGCCGCGGTGATGGGCGGCGTCCCGGCCGTGAAGATGGTGCGCGAGGCCCTGGTCGGCGACGAGATCAAGTCCATCGCCGGCATCCTCAACGGGACCTGCAACTACATCCTGACGGAGATGGATTCCGCCGGCCGCGCCTTCGCCGACGTGTTGGCCGAGGCTCAGCGACTGGGCTACGCGGAGGCCGATCCGACCATGGACGTGGGCGGGTTCGACGCGGCCCACAAGATCTCGATCCTGGCCGCCCTGGCCTTCGGTTGCGCGCCGAACTACGCCGCCGCCGAGATCGAGGGCATCGACCAGATCGACCTCATGGACATAAAGCTCGCCCGGGACCTGGGCTATCGGGTGAAGCTGGTGGCCTCGGCCGACCGCTCGCCGGACGGCGTGCTGGTGCGGGTGCATCCGTCCCTGGCGCCGATCAACCACCCGCTGGCCCAGGCCGGCGGAGCCTTGAACGCGCTGTTCATCGAGGGCGAGCGGATCGGGCGGATCTTCGTCCAGGGGCCCGGCGCGGGCGCGGGGCCGACCGCCGCGGCGGTGGCCGCCGACATCGCCGACGTGATGACCGGAGCCCGGCGTCCCGTGTTCCAGGCTCCGGCGGCCTCGCTGAAGCCCTTCACGCCGGTGGATCCTTCCAAGAGCATGGGCCGGGCCTATCTGCGGTTCATGGTCAAGGACGAGCCCGGCGTGATCGCCGCGGTGTCGGAGACCCTGGCCGAGGCCGGCGTCTCCATCGAAAGCTTCCTGCAGAAGCCGGTCGAGAACGCCGATGGCGTTCCGATCGTATTGACCACCCATGCGGTGGCTGAATCCGTGCTGACTGCGGCGATAGACCGTATCGCAAATCTGCCGTCGGTGCTGGAGAGGCCCCGACTGTTGCGCATCGCGCGCATTTGAGAATCTGGAAATACTGTTCGGCTCGGGCCGATGACGGTGGGAGACGTGGATGAGTTCTGAAATTCTGGACCGCGGACTGGTGCTGGACGCGGTGCGGGTCACCGAGATCGCCGCGATCGCCGCCTGGAAGCTTGTGGGCCGTGGGGACGAGAAGGAGGCCGACCAGGCCGCCGTCGACGCCATGCGGACGGCGCTGAACGACCTGGACATCGAAGGCGAGATCGTCATCGGCGAGGGCGAGCGCGACGAGGCGCCGATGCTCTACATCGGCGAGAAGGTGGGCAAGGGCGGCAAGAACAAGATCGACATCGCCCTCGATCCGCTGGAAGGCACGACCCTGACCGCCAAGGCCATGGCCAACGCCCTGGCGGTGATGGCCTGGGCCCCCAAGGGCACCCTGCTGAACGCGCCCGACACCTACATGGACAAGATCGCCTGCGGCCCGGGCTATCCCCCCGGCCTGATCGACCTGGACAAGAGCCCGGCCGACAACGTCAGGGCGATGGCCGACGCCAAGGGGGTCGACGCCACCGAGATCACGGTCTGCGTTCTGGACCGCCCGCGTCACGCCGAGATCATCGCCTCGGTGCGCTCGGTGGGCGCACGGGTCTATCTGATCACCGACGGCGACGTGGCCGGGGTGATGAACACCGCCGATCCCTCCACCGGGGTGGACCTCTATGTGGGGCAGGGCGGCGCGCCCGAGGGCGTCCTGGCCTGCGCGGCGCTGAAGTGCGTGGGCGGTCAGTTCCAGGGTCGCCTGGTGTTCCGCAACGCCGACGAGAAGGCCCGCGCCCGGCGGGTCGGCATCACCGATTTCGACCGCAAGTACGACCTGCACGAGATGGTCAGGGCCGACGCGATCTTCGCGGCCACGGGGGTCACCAACGGCGCGCTGCTGGACGGCGTGCAATATGTGGACGGCTTCGTCCACACCCACACCATCGTCATGAACTCTGCGACCCAGACGGTGCGCGAAGTGCGGATGAAGCGGCCGGTGTGATCCCATGGCCGACGGCGCGACCTCGGCGGGCTATCTCGGTGTCACCCGGTCGCTGACCGGACGCTTGTGGCGGACGCGGCCGGCCGATCCCGAGATCGTGCGCCGTCACCAGTTGGCCCTGGGGCTCTCCGAGCCCCTGGCCCGGGCCCTGGCGTCGCGAGGCATCGCAGCCGACCAGGGCGCGATTTACCTCAATCCGACGCTCAAGGCCCTGTTTCCGGACCCGTCCAGCTTCACGGACATGGACCGGGCCGCCGAGATCCTGGTCGACGCGGTGACCCGCGACCGGCCCATGGCGGTATTCGCCGACTATGACGTCGACGGGGCCTCCAGCGCCGCCCAGCTGGTCCGCTGGATGCGGGCCGTGGGCAAGGATCTGCCGATCTATGTCCCCGACCGGATCACCGAGGGCTACGGCCCGTCTCCGGCCGCTTTCCGCCGCCTGAAAGACCAGGGCGCGGAGCTGGTGATCACGGTCGACTGCGGGGCCGCGGCGCAGGAGGCGATCGCCTTCGCCGCCGGGATCGGCCTCGAGATCGTTGTGATCGACCACCACCTGATGCGCGGCGACGAGGTCCCGCCGGCCGCGGCGCTGGTCAATCCGAACCGCCCCGGCGACGCGTCCGGGCAGGGCTGCCTGGCGGCGGCGGGGGTGACCTTCGTGCTGCTGGCGGCCCTGAATCGCGAGGCGCGGAAGCGGGGCCTGTTCGAGAACGGCTCCGAGCCCGACATCCGCCAATGGCTGGACCTGGCCGCCATGGGGGCGATCTGCGACGTGACGGAGCTCACCGGCTTCAACCGCGCGCTGACCACCCAGGGGCTGAAGGTGATGTCCGCCTGGCGCAATCCGGGCCTGAAGGCGCTGCTGGACGTCGCCAAGGGCCAGGGGCCGGCCTCTACCTTCCATGCGGGGTTCATCCTGGGACCGCGGATCAACGCCGGCGGGCGGATCGGCCGCGCCGACCTGGGCGCGCGTCTGCTGTCCACCGACGATCCGGAGGAGGCGGCGACCCTGGCCGCCGAACTCGACGCGCTGAACGCCTCGCGCAAGGAAGTGGAGCGCGAGGTGCTGGAGGAGGCGGTCCGCATCGTCGAGCGGGAGAGCAACCAGGGCGAGGCCTCCATGCTGCTGGTCGCCGCCGACGGCTGGCATCCCGGGGTGATCGGCATCGTCGCCGGACGCCTGCGCGAGCGCTATCGCAAGCCGGTGATCGTGGTGGGGATCGACCGGGCCGCCGATGTGGGCAAGGGCTCGGGCCGTTCGCAGCCGGGGGTCAACCTCGGCCGGGCCGTCCAGGCGGCCTACGAGGCCGGCCTGCTGATGGCGGGGGGCGGCCACGCCATGGCCGCGGGGTTGACCGTGAAGCCCGAGATGATCCCGGAGCTGCGCGCCTTCCTTTGCGAACGCCTGCAGGACGAGAGCGATATCGCCACCGCCGAGGACGGGCTGGACATCGACGCCCTGGTGACCACCGCCGGGGCGGATCGCGCGCTTCTTGCGAGCTTCCAGCAACTGGCGCCTTTCGGCCCGGGCAATCCGGAGCCGATGTTCGCCGTGGCCGACGCCAGGGTGGAACGGCCCATGGCGCTGCGGGGCGGCCATGTTCGTGTGACCCTGACAGATGGATCCGGCGGGCGGCTGAAGGCCGTCGCCTGGCGGTCCGAGGACACCGAAATCGGCCGCCGGCTGTTGAACGAAGGCGGCGCCGTCCACGTCGTGGGCCGTCTCAAGCCCGACGATTGGCAAGGACGACAGAGCGTCGAACTGGAGATCGAGGACGTCGCCGACCCGCGCCGGGTGGGCTGATCGGGGCCCCAGGCAGGAGCTTGCAGAGCTCCGGCGTCGGAACTGCGCAAAAGGATGGCTGGGCCGCTTGCACACCCCCGTGAACGCAGATATAGAGCCGCCTCTCGCGACTGCGGTCCCTTCGTCTATCGGTTAGGACGCCAGGTTTTCAACCTGGAGAGAGGGGTTCGACTCCCCTAGGGACTGCCACGCGACGCCCCAAATGCGCCCCTAGGGCGTAATCTGCACGCCATGCGTGCAACGGGTTAATTTCCCCCATTGACGGGTCTCGCCTCACGAGAACAGTGTTACTTTGGCCTTATTCCGGAAGGTTTGGGGGAGATCGGGCCAGAGGGGCAAATGTCTGGTTACGAATTCGAGGGAGTAGGTTCGCACGAAGACGCCGTGCGGATCAGCGGGCGCATCAAGTGGTTCGATGCGGGTAAAGGGTATGGATTCATCGTCCCCGACGACCCGGGTCAGACCGACCTCAAAGATGTCCTGCTTCACGTCACTTCATTGCGCAACGCCGGCCGCGAGAGCGCCCTCGAAGGGGCTGTGATCGTCTGCGACGTCATCCGGCGGCCGAAGGGCTGGCAGGTGGCGGAGGTGGTCGATCTCGACGAGACTTCGGCGCCGCCTCCGATGGAACGTCGGCGCCATGAGGGGGATCACGGTTTCCGTCGCAACGACCGCGACAGCTATGATCGCAACAGCGGCGGCGGCTTCGACCGGGGTCCCAGCGGGCGAGGGGGCTTCCAGTCCC
>DASUIJ010000280.1:0-2926 GCA_036279815.1 Phenylobacterium sp.
AAATAGGCCAGGTCGATGTCCAGATAGGGGTAGATCAGCTTGTCCTTGATCCACTTCCAGATGATGCGGGTCATCTCGTCCCCGTCGATATCGACGACGGGGTTGGCGACTTTTATCTTGGCCATGAGGGGCGGGCGCTCCGGGGCGTAACAGGTGGGGTTGCAGGCCGTATACTAGGCGTCCGCTACGTCCGCAAACGGGGGATCGTCACCGCGGCTTGAGACGACGTCGCGCGGCCCGCTCTTGCCTTGGCGCGCCAGGGGTTTGAAAAGCGCCTGATGACCGCCGCTCCGCCCTGCATCATCCTCGACAAGCCCCAGATGGCCGCCAACATCGGCGCCGTGGCCCGCGCCATGGCCAATTTCGGGCTGGCGGACCTCAGGCTGGTCAATCCGCGCGACGGCTGGCCCCAGGAGCGGGCCTGGGCCACGGCCTCGGGCGCCGAGTGGCCGCTGAACGCCGCCCGGGTCTACGACTCGGTCGGAGACGCCATCGCCGACCTGCATCTGGTCTACGCCACCACCGCCCGGCCGCGGGAGCTGCAGCTGCCGGTGCTGACGCCGCGCCAGGCCGGGGCCGAACTGGTGCGGGAGTTCAATGCGGGCCATGCCACGGGGCTGCTGTTCGGCGGCGAGCGGGCGGGGCTGGAGACGGCCGACATCGCCCTGTGCCAGGCGGTGGTGACCCTGCCCATCGATCCGCGGTTCCGGTCGCTCAACCTCGCCCAGGCGGTGATCATCCTGGCCTATGAGTGGCGGATGACCCAGGAGACCGGCGCGCCGGCGATCTTCCGCGACGCGCCGCCGCCCGCCGAGGCGGCGGCCATGATGGGGCTCTACGAACACTTCGAGCGTGAACTGGATGCGGCGGGCTTCTTCCATCCGCCGGAGAAGAAGCCGTCCATGGTGCAGAACCTGCGCTCCGCCCTCGGCCGGGCCCGATTCTCGGACCAGGAGGTGCGCACCTTCCGCGGCGTGGTCACGGCGCTGTCGCGGGGCCGTGGGCGGGTGCTGGACAAGCTCGCGCGCCAGAAGGCCGAGACCTCCTCCCCGCCGGAGACCTGACCCATGAAGCTGCGCGCCCTTCTCGACGCCCTTCCGATCCCGATCCTGCAGTCGCCCATGGTCGGCGCATCGACCGCGGACATGGCGGCGGCGGTCTGCGAAGCGGGCGGGATGGGGGCGCTGGCCGCCGGCGCCCTGGCCCCAGCCGACATCGGGCCGGCCGTCGAGGCGTTTCGCGCCCGCACGTCGGCGCCGTTCGGCGTCAACCTGCTGATGGCCCCCTCGGCCCGGCCCGACGCCGCGACCGTGGCGGCGGCTCTGGAGCGCCTGGCGCCCTGGTACGCCGAGTTGGGGGAGGCGGTTCCGGCCGCGCCCAACGACTTCGCGCCGGACTTCCAGGCCCAGCTCGACGCCGTCATCGCCGCCGCGCCGCCGGTGGCCAGCTTCACTTTCGGAATTCTCTCGCCGGCGCAGGTGGACGCCCTGCACGCGGCCGGGGTCCTGGTGGTCGGCACGGCCACCACGGTCGCCGAGGCCCGCGCCTGGGCCCAGGTCGGGGCGGATGGCGTCTCGGCCCAGGGCGCGGAGGCCGGCGGCCATCGCGGGCACTTCCTCGCGGAGACGGAGGCCAGCCTGGTCGGCACGATGGCCCTGGTCGCCACCATCCGCGCCGCGGTGGACCTGCCGGTGATCGCCGCGGGCGGAATCATGGACGGGCGCGGCGTGGCCGCCGCCCTGGCCCTGGGCGCCAGCGCCGCGCAGATGGGCACGGCGTTCCTGCTGTCCGACCAGTCGACCGTGAGCAGGCCCTGGCGACGCGCCCTCGAGACCGCCCCCGACGACCCGACCCGGCTCACCCGGGCCTTCACCGGCCGTCATGCCCGCGGGATCGAGAACCGCTTCATGCGCGAACTGCGCGCCGTCGAGGGCGAGGTCCCGGCCTATCCGGTCCAGAACCGGCTCACCCAGGCGCTGAGGGCGGCGGCGGCCAGGGCCGACGAGCCCGACCTGGTCTCGCTGTGGGCCGGGCAGGGAGTGCGCCTGGCCCAGGCCGGGGACGCCGGGGCGCAGGTCAAGGCCTGGTGGGAGGAAGCCCGCGCGGCCTCACGCGGCCTGGCGGCGCGGGTCGGGTCCTAGTCGGCGCCGAGGTCGAGCGGCAGGCCGGCGTCGCGCCAGGCCTTCATCCCGCCATCGAGGGCGGCCGCGCCCCTGAAGCCCATCATCCGCAGCGTGGCGGCCGCCAGGGTCGAGATGTGCCCGAACTCGCAGGCGGTCAGGATGCGCGCGGTGGGATCGGGCAGGGCCTGATTGACCCGCAGCTCCAGCTGGCCTCGGGGCAGGTGGCGGGCGCCCGGTATGTGCCCGGCGGCGAAGGCGTCCTTCTCGCGCACGTCCAGCAGGATCATGCCCAGCTCGCCCTCGGCGACCCGCCTGGCCACCTCCTCCATGGAGACGAACGGGGTGGCGGCGGTGGCCTCCGCCAGCAGCTGATCGACGGTCTTGCCGCCGCTCATGTTGGTGCGAAGCGCCTCGGTCAGGTGGGTGGGCGCCTGGAGGTTGAGCTCGTTCATCATGGTCACGAACTCGCCCAGGTCGCGCTTCTGGAGCCGGGGATTGTTGGCGATCTCCTCGCCCAGGGTGGAGGACTGTCGGCCTTTGTAGTCGTGCGCCGGAAACACCATCAGGTCCGGGTCGAGCTTCAGCAGGATCTCGAACAGGCTGTGGTGCAGGGCGGCGGGATCGCCGGTCGGCAGGTCGGTGCGGCCGGTGCCGCCGATCAGCAGGGTGTCGCCGGTGAAGACCCGGTCTCCGGCCAGGATGCACATGGAGTCGCGGGTGTGGCCGGGCGTGTGCAGGGCCTGGAGTTTCAGGGTCCCCAGCCGCAGCAGCTCTCCGTCGTCGAGTCGCAGGTCGGGGTAGGG